>NZ_JAGGML010000001.1:2152500-2305000 GCF_017875275.1 Xanthobacter flavus
TTTGCCTTCGATGAGCGCGAAGAGGGTATGGTCCTTGCCCATGCCCACGTTCGTGCCGGGATGCCATTTGGTGCCACGCTGGCGCACGATGATGTTGCCGGCGATGACGTCCTGGCCGCCGAAGCGCTTCACGCCAAGACGGCGACCGTCGGAATCGCGACCGTTACGGGACGAGCCGCCTGCCTTTTTATGAGCCATTGTTGCTCTCCTCGTTCTCGATCAGGCGCCGACGCCGGCGGCGTCAGCCTTGACGCTCTCGCCCAGGCCGGAAATCTCGGTGATGCGCACGACGGTGAGGTCGGCGCGGAAGCCGCGCTTGCGGCGGGAATTCTGCCGGCGGCGCTTCTTGAAGGCGATCACCTTGTCGCCGCGGGTGTGCTCGACGATCTCGCCGGTCACGACCGCGCCATCCACGTGGGGCGCGCCGATGGCGACGGAAGAGCCGCCCAGCATCAGCACCGGGAAGGTGAAGATCGCGCCGACCTCGGCGTCGAGGTGGTCGATGGTGATCTTGTCGGCGGCGGCAACGCGATACTGCTTGCCGTTTGCCTTGATGACCGCGAACATTCTTGTCTCGCTTTCGTGTTCAGCCACGCCTCAGGGACGGGCTTCTTCGGTCGGTTTTTCGGGATGCAGGCCCGTTGGCCCGCGCGAAGGTGGTCCGATATACGCCACGCCCCGAAAAGTCAACGCCGCTGGCCTTTATTGAGCTGCACAACCACCACGCCGAGCGCGGGCGGCCCACGCGTTCGCAGGCTCAGACGGGAGTTGCGGCGGCCCGCTTCAGGGCATCGGCGTCCACCGGCAGCAGAACGGCCTCCGCCCGGTTCAGCACGTCGGCGAGGCGCGCGCGGGCGGCGGCGGCCAGGCCGGGGTCGTCGATCTGGGCCAGCGAACGGAGGGCGGCCACGAGCCTCAGCCCCACCTCCACCTGCCCGGCCCCATCGCGGGCGATGGGCCGGAAGGCGTCCTCCAGCATGTCGTCCATGGACAGCGCGGCGATGGTCACGTTGGCCGCGGCATTCTGGACGGGCAGGTTGCGGTCCGCACGCCAGCCCCAGAGAAGGCGGGTGAGGGTGCCGCTCACGTCGATCGCAGTGCCGGGGTCGTTGACGCCGGGCGACAGGGCCTTCGACGCGATCTCCGCCAGCACCACCATTCCGAACCGCGGGTCCTGCTCGAAGCTGCGCACGTCACCGATGGTGACCGCCTGCCGCAGGGCATCTGCCAGCGCATCGTCGGGCGGCGCATCGAAGATGGCCAGCGGACGGACCGGATCGACGAAGGCGCCCGGCCGCACGGCCAGGTGGCACCTGACGCCCTCGGGCAGAGCCGCCGAAAGCTGCCCCACATCCATGTGCTGCACGTATCCGATGGCGGAGGCAAAGACCGGATAGCCGGCCGGCGGAGGCCCATCGCGAACCGTCGCGCCAAGGCCGGGCCGGCGCGCGAAATCCTTCAGCGCCGCTGCGGTGGCCTGCTCGGTCCGGTCGATGATCTCGCCCATGCGCCCAAGGCGCGACACCCGGTCGATCCAGCGCAGGAGCGTTCCCACGACGACGGCGATGAGGACCACCGTCGCGGCGAAGAGCAGCAGCCGGCCGGCATCCGAATAGACACCGCCCACGCCGCCCACCAGCGCCACGATGGAAAACAGGAAGGCGCCCACGAAAACGCTGAGCGTGCGCTGGAGCGCCGCGTCCTCGATGAGGAGCGAGGTCGCGCGCGGCGTCGCAGCCTGCGCCGCCGCCGCGAGGACCGAGACGATGGCCGACAGGCTGAACGTGACCACCGCCAGCATGCTGGACGCCATCACGGTGAGCACGGGCGCAAGACTGTCCGAGGCGAAGGTGAGGTAATCGGGCAGGGCATAGCCCGATGGCAGGGCAGCCGCCACAAGGACCACCGCGACGGCGGCAAGGCTGTAGGCGGAGGGCCAGAACCACAACCGATGGGCAAGGCGCTTGAGCTGGAACCGCACGCGCTCGCTCAGGATCGGGGGAATCATGCTGGCTCCGGGCTGAGGGCGTCACGCGGGTCCGGCCGTGCCGACGGCACGTCGCCCCGCTCCACTCGGGACGGGAAGCTTGGCTGAAGGCGTCCGGTTGCACGCGGCCGATCACGAGGCCGTGATGGCTCCGGTCAGCTCGCCTGGCTGCGCAGCGCCATCTTTTCGCGGCGGCGCTGGACCGAGGACGGGATGTTCATGCCCTCCCGGTACTTGGCAACGGTGCGGCGGGCGATGTCGATGCCCTCGTCCTTCAGCTTCTGCACCAGCGTATCGTCGGAGAGCACGTCCTCCGGCCTTTCGGCCTCGATCAGAATCTTGATGCGGTGGCGCACCGATTCCGCCGAATGCGCCTCGCCGCCGCCCGAGGCGGAGATGGCGGAGGAAAAGAAGAACTTCATCTCCACCACGCCGCGCGGGGTCGAGATGTATTTGTTGGAGGTTACGCGCGAGACGGTGGATTCGTGCATGCCGATGGCATCCGCCACCGTGCGCAGGTTGAGCGGCCGCAGGTAGCGCACGCCGTGCAGCAGGAAGGCGTCCTGCTGGCGCACGATCTCGCTCGCCACCTTCAGGATGGTGCGGGCGCGCTGGTCCAGCGAGCGGGTCAGCCAGCTCGCGCTCTGCAGGCAGTCGGCGAGGAAGCTCTTCTCTTCCTGCGACTTGGCGTGCTTGACCACGGTGGCGTGGTAGCTCTGGTTCACCAGCACCCTAGGCAGGGTCTCGGAATTCAGTTCCACGATCCAGGTGCCGTCGGCGCCGGGGCGGACATAGACATCCGGCACCAGCGGATGGACGACGCCCGAGCCGAACGCCAGCCCCGGCTTCGGATCGAGCCGGCGGATCTCGCCGATCATGTCCGCGAGGTCCTCGTTGTCCACGCCGCAGATGCGCTTCAGCGCGTTGCGGTCGTGGCGGGCGAGGAGTTCGAGATTGGCGACCAGCGCCTGCATGGCGGGGTCGAAGCGGTCGCGGTCGCGCAGCTGGATGGCGAGGCATTCGGCGAGGTTGCGGGCGCCGACGCCGGAGGGCTCGAAGGTCTGGATGAGCTTGAGCACCGCTTCCACCTCGGCGCGCGGCACGCCGAACTGCCCGGCGAGGAGGTCGAGGTCGCCGGTGAAATATCCGGTCTCGTCGATGAGCCCGATGACGTTGATGCCGATCAGCTTGCGGGCGGGGTCGTTCACCGCGACGGAGAGCTGCGCTTCCAGATGGTCGGCCAGCGTGGTCTCGGCGGTGAGGAAGGCTTCCGGATTGTAATCGTCGCCCCGCTCGCCGCCGCCGCTCCACTCGCCCATGGAGGGGCTGGAGGCGGTGGAGCCGCCGCCGGAGACGCCACGGTCGGCGGGGGCGTCATCGGGGAAGACGTTGCCAAGGTCGGTGTCGAGGCGGGTCTCCATGGCGGCCCGGCTCTGCTCGTTTTCCTGGCCGGTCCAGTCGCTGGCCGGGGGCGGCTCGCCGTCGAGGCCGCCGCGGGCCATCTCCTCACCTCGCGTCTCGCGCACCTCCGGCTGCGGATCGGACCCGCTCGTTTCGCCCTCGGTGATGCGCTCCAGCAGCGGATTGCGCTCCAGCTCGGCCTCCACATAGGCCACCAGCTCCATGTTGGAGAGCTGCAGCAGCTTAATGGCCTGCATCAGCTGCGGCGTCATCACCAGAGACTGGCTCTGCCGGAACTCCAGCTTGGGGCTCATCGCCATGAGGCGGCCCCCGCGATCTCGATGGCGGGCGCGGTGCTCACAGGCGGAACTCCTCGCCCAGATAGAGCCGCCGCACGTCGGGGCTGGAGACGATGGCTTCCGGATCGCCCTCCATCAGCACCGCGCCGGAATGGATGATGTAGGCGCGGTCGATGAGGCCGAGCGTCTCGCGCACATTGTGGTCGGTGATGAGCACGCCGATGCCGCGCGAGGTGAGGTGGCGCACCAGCGCCTGGATGTCGCCCACCGCGATGGGGTCGATGCCGGCGAAGGGCTCGTCCAGCAGCATGAAGGCCGGCTTGGTGGCGAGGGCGCGGGCGATCTCGAGGCGCCGCCGCTCGCCGCCCGACAAGGCGATGGAGGGCGACTTGCGCACGTGGGTGATCTTGAACTCTTCGAGCAGCGCCTCGGTCTCCTCGCGGCGGCGCGCCCGGCTGGGCTCGGTCACCTGGAGGACGCCCATGATGTTGTCCTCCACCGACAGGCCCCGGAAAATAGAGGCTTCCTGCGGGAGGTAGCCGACGCCGAGGCGGGCGCGGCGGTACATGGGCAAAGGCGTGATGTCGTGGCCGTCCAGCTCGATGCGGCCGGCGTCGGCCTTCACGAGGCCCGTCACCATGTAGAAGCAGGTGGTCTTGCCGGCGCCGTTGGGGCCGAGCAGGCCCACGGCCTCGCCCCGGCGGACGTTCATGCTCACGTCCTTCACCACCTTGCGCCCGCCATAGGACTTGGCGAGGCCGAAGGCGGCCAGCGCCCCGGTGGAATTGAAGGGCAGCGCGTCCCCCCCGTCGCCGGGATAGGATGCGGGATAATCCTCGTCCCCGTCGCCATAGGCGCCATAGGCGGGGTCCGGCGGCATGTAGGCCCGGTGGCGGTCGTCGTCCGGCGCGGCGCGATCGTCATGGCCGGCGCCGGCGCGCGGATCATCTTCCCAGGCGTGGGCATTTCCGGCGTGGGCATTCCGGGCGCGAGAGCCCCGGGTGTCGGCCTCGAAAGCGGCATCGTCCAGATCGCGCGGCTCAAATCCGCGCGCGTCCCGATCGTCGCGGGCGCGACCGGAGCCGGACTTTCCGCCCGGCTTCGCATCCCCCGATTTCGACTTGCCGAACATGGACAGGACGTTCAACGCGACCTCCGGAAACCCGGCCCCCAGAATGGAAGGTTTAGAACGTCCCAGCCGGGGATGCAACGCCTCCATGCAAGAGGCGGGCCGCATTCAAGGGCAAGAGTCGGGGAGACTCGCGGAAATGCGATTAGTCAATTGAAACTAAAGAGAAATGATTTTACTTGACACGCACGTGACAGATGGCGGGGGGCGGCCCAAGGGTGCCCGCCCCGCACGCTCAGCGCTTGGGCGGCTGTTGCCCACCCTGCGGGGCGTTGGGTTTCTCCGCGTCCTTCAGGCTGCCGGGGACGATGAGGCTCTCCACCCGGCCACCCTCGAACTTGGACACACCGCTCACCAGGTCCACCACCAGCCTCTGGCCACGGATGACGTTCGGACCCTGGGTCAGCACCACGGGCTTGCCCACCATGGTGACGGTGTTGGTCTTCATGTCGAAGACGCCGCTGTCGCCGGTGGCCGTCTGCTCCTTGGTCTTCACCACCACGCCGCCGGTGGCCTCCAGCTTCTTGATCTGGCCCTTCTGGGCCGGATCGGTGCCGGCCTGCGGGGTGCCGCCAGCCTGTCCGTCCACCGAGCCCTCGTAATAGACGAGCAGGTCCTTGGAGCGCAGCGTGGTGTCGCCCTGGGTCACCAGCACGTTGCCGGAGAAGACCGCCACCTTGTCCTTGTCCCGCACCTCCAGCCCGTCGGCGTTGATGCGGACCGGCTGGTCGCGGTTGCGGGCGAACCCCTGCAGCGCGTTGGGAACATTGGAGCTGGGCGCCTGCGCCAACGCCGGGCCGGTGACGAGAACGGCCGCCAGCCCCAGAACGAGTATTGAAACCGGAAGGCGGCCGGAAACGGCCGTCGCAAGACGCATCATGGAGCAGGAACCGGACGTCGCGGAGGAAGGGGAGCCGGCGCCAGCGCCGGCGCGGCGGACGGCGCGGAAGGCGCGTCGGCGTGGGGTACGGAGAAAGCGCCACCGGCGGCCGGGGCGACGGGCGTCGCTTCGGCGGCGCGGGCCGGGGAGCCAGCCGAATGCGCCGTGGCGCCAGCAGGGGGAGAGGCGGCGCCGGGCGTGGCCGCCGCTCCGTCCGGCTTCTGGCCGGGCAGGTTGTTCAGGCGGAAGTCGAGCTGCACATGGCCCTGGAACAGGGCCCGCGCGCCGCGATCGGTCACGTCCAGCCGGTCGGCCACCAGCTTGCCGTCGAGATAGGTGAAGACCACCGGCTTGGCGGTGGCGATGGTGCCGGCCTTGATGTCCACCTGGGCGTCTTCCAGCTTGCCGCCGTAGCCGCCGTTCATGGCGAGGTCCACGCCATCGCCCAGCGTGATGAACTGCTTCTTGGTGTCGAAGCTGCCGGTCCTGGCGTTGACGCTGGCCCAGCCCTTGTCGGCCAGTTCCAGCCGCGCCTCGATGTCGGCAAGCTCGATCACGTCCGGACGGGTCAGGTCCTGAACCGCCGTGCGGGCGGTGATGCGGTAGCCGCGATTGTCGTCGGTGAAGCCGGAGAGCTTGGGCAGCTCCATGGTCAGGCGCGAGCCCGACAAGGTGAGGTGGCCGATATCGAACGGCAGGTCGATGGAGAGCTTCAGTCGCGAGAGGATGGACACCGCGCCGATGCCGATGACCGCCACGATGATGGTGAGCGGCACCAGCCGCTTGATCCAGCGCACGCGCGTGCTGTGCCGCCGCGCCTTCCTGAAGTCGGGCGGGGGTGGCGGGGCGAAGGCTTCGGCCTCCCGCGCATCGAAATCGTGTGGCGGCACGTGTCGGTTCATGGCCCTGTTCCGGCGGCGGGCCTGCCCCGCTGGCGCCTGTTCGCGGCTGCACACCCACACAAGCGGGCGTCCGGCGCGTCGCCCCACGCGCGGGGTCCAAGGTGTCCGAAATGGCGCCCAGAGGCAAGGGCCGCGCCCAAGCCTCTGGGATACAATGCTTTTATGCGCGCGGCCCGGTCACGAATGGGCGAAGATGTCCTCTTCCGCCCAGCCGGACAGGTCGAGGGCGGCGCGGGCGGGCAGGAAGGCGAAGCAGGCGGCGGCGAGGCCGGTGCGCCCCTCGCGCGCCAGCATGTCCTCCAGCTTGGCCTTCACCGCGTGCAGGTGGAGCACGTCGGAGGCGGCATAGGAGAGCTGGGCGTCGGACAAGTCGGCGGCGCCCCAGTCCGAGCTCTGCTGCTGCTTGGAGATGTCCACGTTGAGGAGTTCCCGCAGCAGGTCCTTCAGGCCGTGGCGGTCGGTGTAGGTGCGCACCAGCCGCGAGGCGATCTTGGTGCACCACACCGGCTGGGGCATCACCTTGAAGGTGTGCTGGAGCACGGCGATGTCGAAGCGGCCGAAGTGGAACAGCTTGGTGACGTTGGGATCGGTCAGGAGCCGCACCAGATTGGGCGCGCTGCCGGGGCCGGCGCCCTGCGGGATCTGCACCAGATCGGCGCTGCCGTCGCCGTTGGAGAGCTGGACGAGGCACAGCCGGTCACGGAACGGGTCGAGGCCCATGGTCTCGGTGTCGATGGCCACGACGGAGGAGGCCACGAAGTCCGCGGGCAGGTCGCCGCGGTGGAGGCGGATGGTCATCTGTATCTTTTGCCTTGTTCGAGCACGGCTTTTAACGAACGCCCGCCCCCCTGTCGATGCCGCAGCGCGGCACGGACGCCCCGGTGCGTCGCGCTTCGGGCCGTGCTAGAAGCGGCGCCGTTAAAAATCGGGAGAGCTTGGGGGGATCTTGATGCGTTCGTTCTTTGTCGCGGGCCTTGCCGGCCTGCTGGTCGCGCTCGGTCTTGCGGCCGCCGCCACCGTTGCCACCACCTCCGTCGCAGAAGCCCAGCCGCTGCCGCCCGGGAGCTACCTGCGCAGCTGTCGCGACGTGCAGACCCGCGGCCCCAACCTTGTCGCCTTCTGCGCCACCCGCAACGGCCAGTGGGTGCCGGCGCGGCTGAACGACTTCCCCACCTGCCGGGGCGACATCTCCAACCAGAACGGCCAGCTGTGGTGCGAGCGGCGTCCCGGGCCTCCGCCCATGCCGAACCCCGGCTTCGGTCCGCCCGGCTCCTATCGCCAGACCTGCAACCGGGTGGAATTCCGCAACGGCGTGCTGAGCGCCTTCTGCCGCACCCGCGCCGGCAATTTCCAGCCCTCCGTGCTGAACACCCTGACCTGCCAGCCGGGGACCGACATCTCCAACCAGGACGGCACCCTGTGGTGCCAGCGCCGGCAGTCCCTGCAGCCGCCTCCGGGCAGCTACATGCGCACCTGCCGCAACATCTCGGTGGGCGGCGCGGGCATGCTGCGCGCGCAGTGCCAGCGGGTGAACGGCTCCTGGAATCCGACGGCGCTGAACCTCAACGCCTGCGGCCGCTCCCGCGACATCTCCAACCAGAACGGCAACCTCGCCTGCTTCTGAGTGGGATCTGACACGAGGACGAAGGGGCGCTCCGGCGCCCCTTTTTCTTTGTGCCGCTGCGGCAAGGCGGGACGATTTCTGTTATGCCTCGCGCGGTATTTCGATGCCGATTCGGGGAGGCTCCGGCATGTTCTTCCGTGCAGCTCTGAAGCGTCTTGCCGGCGGGATCATCCTCGCATCCGCGCTCACCGCCGCCCCGGCCATGGCCCAGCAAGGCGTGCCGCAGGGTAGCTATCTGGAGAGCTGCCGGCAGGTGCAGGTGCGCTGGGGGAAGGATCTTGCCGCCTTCTGCGCCACCCGCGCCGGGGAATGGGTGGTCTCGCGCCTCGACGACTTCCCCTCCTGCGGCGGCGACATCGCCAATCGCAACGGCCAGCTCGTGTGCCGCGACATGCCGGCGCCGGGATCGCTCTACGGCACCCTCGCCCCGTCACCACCCCCGCGCCCCCAGCCACCGGCCCCGCCGCCTGTTGTCCAGCGCCCGCCGGCCGGCACCTATACGTCCTCCTGCCGCGACCTGAAGCTGGAAGGCAGCTGGCTCTCGGCCACCTGCCGCGACGGCTGGGGCAACTGGCGCGAGGCTGGGCTCTCCCTCACAGGCTGCCCGCTCGGCGCGGACATCGCCAATGTGGAAGGCCGGCTCGCCTGCCGCTCCTTCACCTCCCAGCACGCGGGCGACTATCCCCCGCCCGGCTCCTATCAGGAGACCTGCCGGGACGTGTCGCTGGACTCCGGCACCCTGCGCGGCACCTGCCTCAGCCGCCGTGGCGCCTGGCTCTCCTCCTCGCTCTATCTCTCCTGGTGCAGCAACCGCGAGGTGGTGAACGACGACGGCATCCTGCGCTGCGCGTCCGCCGTGCCGTCCTCCGCATCGGGCTGGAACACCACGCCCGCGCCCTACGGTTCCTACCGCTCCACCTGCCGGGACGTGACGGTCAGCGGCGGCTTCCTGCGGGCCATGTGCCAGGATCGCGGCGGCACTTGGCGCACGTCGATACCGCTCCAGCTGTCCCAGTGCCTCCAGGGCGCCGACATCTACAACGACAACAGCGACCTGCGCTGCTCCCGTGCCGGCTCCTCCGGCTTCAGCGACCGCCCGCCGCCCGGCTCCTACATGGCGAGCTGCCGCGACATCCGCGTGGTGGCCGGCTGGCTGAAGGCCTCCTGCCAGGACCGCAACGGCCGCTGGTCGGAGGCCACCACCGCCGTATCCTGGTGCAGCCCGGGCCGCGACATCGCCAACGACAACGGGCGGCTGACCTGTCGCTAGCAGTCCGCGCGTCGTCAGCCGCGCGGGTCTTTCCCCAGCCCCAACGTGACAGCGCCCCATTGCTCGGCTATGGGCGTGCCCCCGTCACCGCAGGAGAGGATGAGACCCCATGGCCGCCGCACCGCAGGGCAACGCAGACGCCATCGCCCGCCTCATCGCCACCGAGATCAATGCCCGCCCGGCGCAGGTCACGGCCGCGGTCTCCCTCATCGACGAAGGCGCCACCGTTCCCTTCATCGCCCGCTACCGCAAGGAGGTGACGGGCGGCCTCGACGACACCCAGCTGCGCACGCTGGAAGAGCGCCTCTCCTATCTGCGCGAGCTGGAAAGCCGCCGCGCCGCCGTGCTCTCCTCCATCGACGGGCAGGGCAAGCTCTCCGACGAGCTGCGCGGCAAGATCGAGGCGGCCACCACCAAGGCGGAGCTGGAAGACCTTTATCTCCCCTACAAGCCCAAGCGCCGCACCAAGGCGGAGATCGCCCGCGAGAAGGGCCTCGGGCCGCTGGCCGAGGCGATCCTGGCGGATCGCTCCATCGCCCCGGCCGACCGCGCGGCGGCGTTCCTCACCGAGCAGGTGGCGGGCATCAAGGCGGCGCTGGATGGCGCGCGCGACATTCTGGTGGAAACCTTCGCCGAGAATGCCGAGCTGGTGGGCCGCCTGCGCGGGCACCTGAAAGCCAATGCCGTGCTCAAGGCCAAGGTGGCCGAGGGCAAGGAGGAGGCGGGCGCCAAGTTCCGCGACTATTTCGACCATTCGGAGAAGTGGGCCACCGCCCCGAGCCACCGCGTGCTCGCCATGCTGCGCGGGCGCAACGAGGAGATGCTGACCCTCGATTTGGTGGTGGACGAGGATGCCACCACCCCGGTGAAGCCGGCCGAGCGCATCGTCGCCGAGACCTACGACATCCCCCTCGCCAACGGCGCGCCGGCCGATTCCTTCCTGCTGGATGTGGCGCGCTGGGCGTGGCGGGTGAAGCTCTCCCTTCACCTCACGGTGGAGCTGATGGGCGAGATGCGCGAGCGGGCGGAGGAGGAGGCCATCCGCGTCTTCGCCCGCAACCTCAAGGACCTGCTGCTGGCCGCCCCCGCCGGCTCGCGCGCCACCATGGGGCTCGACCCCGGCATCCGCACCGGCGTGAAGGTGGCGGTGGTGGACGGCACCGGCAAGCTGATTGCCACGTCGACCGTCTATCCCTTCCAGCCGCGCAACGACGTGCAGGGCGCCATGGCGGAGCTGGCGCATCTCATCCGCCGCCACAATGTGGAGCTGATCGCCATCGGCAACGGCACCGCCAGCCGCGAGACCGACAAGCTCGCCGCCGACACGATCGCCGCGCTGCCGCCGGATGCGGCCGGCAGGAAGCCCATCAAGGTGGTGGTGAGCGAGGCCGGCGCCTCGGTCTATTCCGCCTCCGCCACCGCCGCCGCCGAGATGCCGGACATCGACGTCTCCATCCGCGGCGCCGTCTCCATCGCCCGCCGCCTGCAGGACCCGCTGGCGGAGCTGGTGAAGATCGAGCCCAAGGCCATCGGCGTCGGCCAATACCAGCACGACGTGGATCAGGCCCGCCTCGCGAAAGCCCTCGATGCGGTGGTGGAGGACGCGGTGAACGCCGTGGGCGTGGACCTCAACACCGCCTCCGCCTCCCTGCTCGCCCGCGTGTCGGGCCTCGGCGCCTCGCTGGCGGAGGCGATCGTGGCGCATCGCAATTCGGTGGGCGCGTTCAAGACCCGCAAGGAATTGCTCAAGGTCGCCCGCCTCGGCCCGCGCACCTTCGAGCTGGCCGCCGGCTTCCTGCGCATCCCGGACGGCGCCGAGCCGCTGGATGCGTCCGCCGTGCATCCCGAAGCCTATGAGGTGGCGAAGAAGATCGTCGCCGCCTGCGGGCGCGACGTGCGCCAGATCATGGGCGACACGGCGGCACTGAAGGCTCTGGACCCGCGCGCCTTCGTGGACGAGCGCTTCGGCCTGCCCACCGTGCGGGACATCCTCACCGAGCTGGAAAAGCCCGGCCGCGACCCCCGCCCGGCGTTCAAGACCGCCACCTTCGCCGAGGGCGTCCACGAGATGAGCGACCTCAAGCCCGGCATGGTTCTGGAAGGCACGGTGACAAACGTCGCCGCGTTCGGCGCCTTCGTGGACATCGGCGTCCACCAGGACGGGCTGGTCCACGTCTCGGCGCTGGCCGACCGCTTCGTGAAGGACCCGCACGAGGTGGTGAAGGCGGGCGACGTGGTGAAGGTGCGCGTGGTGGAGGTGGACGTGAAGCGCAAGCGCATCGCCCTCTCCATGCGCAAGGACGACGCCGGCGCCTCCCGCCCTGCCGCTGGGCGGCCGGAGCAGCCGCGCCAAGAGGGGCGCGGCAACGACTTCCGGGGCAACGACGCCCGACGCCCGCAGCAGGGCAAGCCGGCGGACAAGGGGGGCGACAGGGGCGGCAATGGTGCTTTCGGCGCGGCGCTGGCCGAGGCCATGCGGCGCAAGGGCCAGTAGGCGCCAACGAAAACGGCCGGGCGTCAGGCCCGGCCGCGTTCATTCAAGCGCCAAGGACGCCTCAGCGCCGCGCGGTCACCCGCGCGAGCTTCGGCACGAGGCGGGTCAGGCGGGCGCGGCGGCCGGACGGCGGGCCGTCCTCGTCGTCCATCAGCATCACGGCGAAGCCCATCTGCACGCTGCCGAAGGTGATGCCCAGCGCCACCGTGAGCACACCGAGGGCCAGCAGCCCATCCGGCGAATGCGCGAACAGGCTTGCGAGGTGCGCCACGTCGAAGGCGACGAGCAGCGCCACGAATACGGCAGCGACGCCGATCCCGATGGCGGCGTGACGAAGCAGGAAGCGGACCAGGAACGGCATGGCGGTATCCTCGGTGCGGGGCCGGGCGCTCTCGCAATCGTCGGCACCAGCTTTACGTTGGTATGCTTGGCGCCGATCACTGCGCCGATCGCCATCAGCCGCAGACCCTATGAAAGCGTCTCACGCCGCTTCCGGTGCGACAAGCTCTGACCCGTCGTCACAAGGTCGCAGATGCCGCCAGAACGTTTTGTCTCTGGACAAAGCGCCATTCCCTCCCATGTGAGACACAGGCATCGCTACCGACCCCAGGGACGCTCAGGCCGGCGCTTCCGGCGCCGCGCGATCAGGGAGACAGGGACATGACGAAGCCCGACAGGATGAACCGCCTCGTGGTGGTGTGCGACGGCGCCAAGGCCGTCCTTCTCGCCGATTCCGGCATCGCCCCGCAGCCTCGCCTGTCGGTGCTGGAGAGCTTCAGCGAGCCCCATCCCAGCACCGCCGCCCTCGGCACCGACCGGCCCGGCCGGGTGCATGAATCCGCCACCGTCGCCCGCAGCGCCGTGGAGACCACGGACTTTCACGCCCAGGCGGAAGCCGCCTTCATCGCCCGCGTCGCGGCACGCCTCGATGCGCTGGTGGCGGCCGGCGAGGCGCCGGCGCGCATCCTCCTCGTCGCCCCGCCCAAGGCGCTGGGCGTGCTGCGCGATGCGCTCTCCGCCCGGGTGAAGCCTTTGGTCGCGGGCGAGATCGCCAAGGATCTGGTGAAGCTGCCGGTGGACGAGATCGCCAACCACATCGCCACCTGAGCACCTCCGGCCGGGGCGCGAAACGATCCACCGGCGTGTGGCGTTCGGATAAGGTGGAGTCGCCGACCGGCCGGCGGCGGAGAGGTATTGCCCATGTCCATGTCCCCCACCCGCTCGCTCTCGCCCTGCGCCGTGTCCCGGCTGCGCCTGCTCGGCTGCGTCGTGCTGATGCTGGCGGTGGGCGCGGTCGGCGGGGCGGTGACCTCGCCGGCCATTCCCGCCTGGTACGAAGGTCTGGTGAAGCCGGGCTGGACACCACCCAACGCCGCCTTCCCCATCGTGTGGACGCTGCTCTATCTGATGATGGCGGTGAGCCTCTGGCGGCTGTGGGACAAGGTGCCCCCCTCCACCGCCCGCAGCGTGGCGATCGGCCTTTTTCTCGCGCAGCTGGCGCTGAACTTCCTCTGGTCGCCAGTGTTCTTCGGCCTGCAGGCGATCCACGCCGGCCTCGTCATCATCATCGGGCTCGTGGTGCTTCTGGCGCTCACGATACGCGCGACCTTTCCATTGGACCGGATCGCCGGCTGGCTGCTGGTGCCCTATCTCCTCTGGGTGTGCTACGCCTCCACGCTGAATGCCGGCATCGCCGTTCTCAACTGAGCGCCGGGAGGATCCCACGATGGTGCATTGGTCCGTCTATCTGTTCATCCCGCTGGCGCTGATGCTGGTGGCGGGTGTGCTCTTCCTCGGCCTGTTCAACTTCGCCTCGGGCGGCTCGCCCCAGCGCTCACAGAAGCTGATGCAGATGCGCGTGCTGTTCCAGTTCCTCGCCATCATCATCGTCATGGTCACCATCTTCGCCATGGGACGCTGAACGAGGCCGCTGACGATCATGGTGAAGCTGAACAAGATCTACACCCGCACCGGCGACGACGGCACCACCGGCCTCGGCACCGGCAAGCGGGTCGCCAAATACGATCTGCGCGTCGAGGCCTATGGCGCGGTGGACGAGACCAATGCCACCCTCGGCATCGCCCGCCTCCATTTGTCCGGCGAGCCCCTGCTCGATTGCATGCTGGTGCGCATCCAGAACGATCTGTTCGACCTCGGCGCCGACCTGTGCGTGCCGCCCGCCGCCAACGAGGAGCCGGGCGCGAGCCTGCGCATCGTGCCGGCGCAGGTGACGCGGCTGGAGGACGACATCGACACCCTCAACGCCGAGCTGTCCCCCCTCACCTCCTTCGTGCTGCCGGCCGGCACCGCCGCGTCCGCTCATCTGCACCTCGCCCGTACCGTGTGCCGGAGGGCCGAGCGCATCATGGTCGCATTGTCGCACCAGGGCGAAGGCACTGTGGGGGAAGGATCGGTGGGCGCCCCGGCGCTGCATTACGTGAACCGGCTCTCCGACCTCCTGTTCGTCGCCGCCCGCTACGCCAATGCGCGCGGCGCGGCGGACGTGCTGTGGGTGCCCGGCAAAAGCCGGAGCTGAGGCCGCCGGCTCCGTTGCCGTGGCCCGTCGCCCTGCTCTAAGCTTGCCGCAACGGGACAGGACGGCCGCAGGCGGCGGACGGGTCCCCGGGACCCTGCGATGTTCGTTCCGCTTGCCGATACCAATCCGCTGGAGCATGTGCGCCGCCCCTACGTCACCTGGGCGCTGGTGCTGCTCAACGTGTTCGTGTTCGTCGCGCTCCAGCACGGCGCTTTCGGGCCCGTGAGCGAGGCCGGGGTGCTTGGCTTCGGCGCCATTCCCGCCGTGGTCAGCGGCGTCGCCATCCTGCCCGAGGGCTACGAGCGGCTGCCGCCGGCCCTCACCCTTGTCAGCTACATGTTCCTGCACGGCGGGTGGCTCCACCTCATCGGCAACATGGCCTTCCTCCTGGTGTTCGCCGACAATGTGGAGGACGCCATGGGCCATGCCCGCTTCCTCCTGTTCTACCTGCTGTGCGGCATCATCGCCGGGCTCGCCCATGTGCTGGCCGAGCCGGGCTCCGAGGCGCCGCTGGTGGGAGCCTCGGGCGCCGTGGCGGGGGTGATCGCGGCCTATCTCGTCCTCCATCCCAACATCCGCCTGTGGGCGCTGGTGCTGATGAAGATCCCGCTCCGCATCCCCGCCTACTGGGCCATCGGCGCGTGGTTCGGCCTGCAGGTGTGGCAGATCCTGTCGAGCACGGACCAGGAAACGGCGTGGTGGGCGCATGTGGGCGGCTTCCTCGCCGGCGCTGTGCTGGTGGTACTGATGCGCCGGCCGGGCGTCGCCCTGTTCGATCGCGATCCCTCCGGGGTGCCGAGCATCCGCGCGCAGGGCGTCCGAACGCCGCGCCGGAGCGAGCGTTGACACGCTTTCTGGCCCCTCCTACGTTGCCCGCCCGCAAGAAATGCTGCAATGCAGGGATAAGAGCGGAAGTTTCGATCATCGGCGGATTTTGCGACCGCCAGTCGAGATTTCGGGAACGGGGAGCGCGTGTCGATGAAGATCCTGGTGCCCGTTAAGCGGGTGGTGGATTACAACGTGAAGGTCCGGGTGAAGTCGGACGGTTCGGGCGTTGAGCTCGCGAACGTCAAGATGTCCATGAACCCGTTCGACGAGATCGCGGTGGAAGAGGCGCTCCGCCTCAAGGAAGCCGGCAAGGCGACCGAGGTGGTGGCGGTGTCCATCGGCCCGGCCCAGGCGTCCGAGACGCTGCGCACGGCGCTGGCCATGGGTGCCGACCGCGGCATTCTGGTGAAGACCGACGGCGTGGTCGAGCCGCTCGCGGTCGCCAAGATCCTCAAGGGCGTTGTGGGCGAGGAAGCCCCCGGCCTGGTGATCCTCGGCAAGCAGGCCATCGACGACGACTGCAACCAGACCGGCCAGATGCTGGCGGCGCTGCTGGGCTGGCCTCAGGCCACCTTCGCGTCCAAGGTCGTGGTGGAGGACGGCGGCGCCGTCGTCACCCGCGAGATCGACGGCGGCCTGCAGACCATCAAGCTCAACGGCCCGGCCATCGTCACGACGGACCTGCGCCTCAACGAGCCGCGCTACGCCTCGCTGCCCAACATCATGAAGGCGAAGAAGAAGCCCATCGCCGAGAAGACGCCGGCCGATTACGGCGTGGACGTCGCCCCGCGGCTCGAGGTGCTGAAGACCCAGGAGCCGGCCGGCCGCAAGGCGGGCGTGAAGGTGGGCTCGGTCGCCGAGCTGGTGGCGAAGCTCAAGGATGAGGCGGGGGTGATCTGATGGCCGTTCTGCTCATTGCCGAACACGACAATTCGGCCCTCAACGGCGTCACCGCCAAGGCCCTCACCGCCGCCGCCGCGCTCGGCGCGCCGGTGCATGTGCTGGTCGCCGGCCAGAACGCCAAGGGCGTGGCCGAGGCCGCCGCGAAGCTCTCGGGCGTCGAGAAGGTGCTGCTCGCCGACGACGCGCTCTACGCGCACCGCCTCGCCGAGCCGCTGGCGGCGCTGCTCGTCTCGCTGGCGCCCGGCTACGACGCCATCGTCGGCCCCTCCACCGCCAGCGCCAAGAACGTGCTGCCGCGCGTCGCCGCGCTGCTGGACGTGATGCAGGTGTCGGACATCACCAAGGTGGTCTCGCCCGACACGTTCGAGCGGCCCATCTATGCGGGCAACGCCATCCAGACCGTGAAGTCCAATGACGCCAAGAAGGTGGTGACGGTGCGCACCGCCTCCTTCGCCGCCACCGGCGAGGGCGGCTCGGCCGCCATCGAGACCGTGGGCGCGGCGTCCGACCCGGCGCTCTCCACCTTCGTGGACGAGGCCATCGCCGCCTCCGACCGTCCCGAGCTGACCGCCGCGAAGATCATCGTGTCGGGCGGTCGCGCGGTGGGCTCGCGGGAGAAGTTCGCCGAGCTGATCGAGCCTCTGGCCGACGCGCTGGGCGCGGCGGTGGGCGCCTCGCGCGCCGCGGTGGACGCGGGCTATGCCCCGAACGACTGGCAGGTGGGCCAGACCGGCAAGGTCGTCGCCCCCGAGCTGTACATCGCCCTCGGCATCTCCGGCGCCATCCAGCATCTCGCCGGCATGAAGGATTCCAAGGTCATCGTCGCCGTCAACAAGGACGAGGAAGCCCCCATCTTCCAGGTGGCGGACTACGGTCTCGTCGGCGATATCAACACCGTCATCCCCGAACTCAAGGCGGAAATCGCCAAGGTTAAGGGATAGGATAACTCTGGCTGCGGCCGGAGAACCACCGGCCGCAGTTTCGGGGATGCCCGCCCCGGTCACCGGCAACAAGGCGAAACGAGAGAATCATGCCGCTCGAGATCAAGAAGGTCGGGGTCATCGGCGCAGGCCAGATGGGCAACGGCATCGCGCACGTCTGCGCGCTCGCCGGCTACGACGTGGCGCTGAACGACGCGGACCCTGACCGCATCCGCTCCGGCCTCGCCACCATCAATGGCAACATGGCCAAGCAGGTGGCCAAGGGCTTCGTGTCCGAGACCGACCGGCAGGAAGCCCTCGCCCGCATCGTCGCCGCGGACAAGACCGAGGACCTCGGCGACTGCGACCTCGTGATCGAATCCGCCACCGAGCGGGAAGAGGTGAAGCGCAAGATTTTCTCCGCGCTCTGCCAGGTGGTGAAGCCGGAGGCCATTCTCGCCTCCAACACCTCCTCCATCTCCATCACCCGCCTCGCCGCCGCCACCGACCGGCCGGAGCGCTTCATCGGCATTCACTTCATGAATCCGGTGCCGCTGATGGAACTGGTGGAGCTGGTGCGCGGCATCGCCACCGACGACGAGACCTTCGAGGCCTCCAAGACCTTCGTCACCCGCCTGCACAAGACCTATGCGGTGGCCGAGGATTTCCCGGCCTTCATCGTCAACCGCATCCTGCTGCCGATGATCAACGAGGCCATCTACACCCTCTATGAGGGCGTGGGCTCGGTGGATTCCATCGATCGCGCCATGAAGCTTGGCGCCAACCATCCCATGGGTCCGCTGCAGCTCGCCGACTTCATCGGCCTCGATACCTGCCTCGCGGTGATGCAGGTGCTGCACGAGGGCCTCGCCGATTCCAAGTACCGGCCCTGCCCGCTGCTGGTGAAGTATGTCGAGGCCGGCTGGCTCGGCCGCAAGACGCAGCGCGGCTTCTACGACTATCGCGGCGAGAAGCCCGTCCCCACGCGCTGAGGCGGGGGACGCGGAGGCCGGCATCGGCCTCGCCCAAAGATCAGCCCGGCCGAAGGCGACCGGGCGTTCGATCACTCATCGCCATCCTGCCCCGCGTCGGCGGCCGGCAATTCCACCCGCTGTAACAGTCCGCCCCCCGGGCGGTTCGAGAGGGTGAGACCCCCGCCATGACGGGCGATGATCTCATTGGCGATGGCGAGGCCGAGGCCCGCCCCGGGGATCTTCACCTGCCGCGCCGGATCGACCCGGAAGAACGGCTCGAACACCCGCCCCATCAGCGCCTCGGGAATGCCGGGGCCATCATCCTCGATCACCAGCACCACCCGCTCCGCATCGGCGCTGACGGCAAGGCGCGCGCCGCCGCCAAGGCCCGCACCGTGGGCGGCGCTCGCACCGTGCGTAGCGGCATTGACCGCGAGATTGCGCACCGCCCGCTTGAGGGAAAGCGGCCGGCCGGAGACGAGGCCCGGCACGGTGCCGCGCACGGCGACGCCAAGCCCGATCTCACGCAGTTCGGTCGCCACCTGCTCCACCAGCCGGTCGAAGCGGACCGCCTCCAGCGCGCCGCCCTCCACCTCCTCGCGCACCAGGCGGATGGCGCTGTCGGCGATGCGGTCCAGCTCCGCGAGGTCCGAGAGCCATTGGGCGCGATCCTCCTCGTCGGCGACGAATTCCGCGCGCAGGCGCATCCGGGTGAGCGGGGTGCGCAAATCGTGCGCCGCGCCGGCGACGATGCGCATGCGGCTGTCCATGGAGGCCTTCAGCCGCGCCGACAGCCGGTTGATGGCGGCGGCCGCGGCGCGCACCTCGGCCGGCCCCCGCTCAGGCAGGACGGGCAGTTCGCCGTCCGGCCCGATGCGCCGTGCGGCCTCTTCCACCAGCGCCAGCGGACGGGTCAGGCGCCGGACGGCGAGAACCACGACGCCAGTCACGCCGAGAATCATCAACGCCAGCCAGACGGCGAAGCCGAAGGTCCCGCCCGGCGGGCCGCGCGGCGGAGGGGGGATGCCGCCGCCCGACAGCACGAGCCACCGCCCGTCGGCGAGGCCGATTGCGGTCACCGGCGACCCGCCCTCGGGCCTGAGTACCCGCACCGGATGGGGTTGGCCGAGCCGGGCGAGTGCATCGGAAAGCTGCCGGCTCGCCATCTCGTCGAGGGGACCGGCGGGCGGCGCAGGCCGCAGCGCCGGCGCATCGGTCCCCGGCGGAAGCTTGGCCGCGAGCGCCACGGCATCGAGAATGGCGGGCGCGATGACGCCCGCCCCGAACGGCGGCCATTGCGGGCGGGCAATGAAGAATGCGGCGCCGTTGGCGAGCGCGATCACCACCAGCACGGCGGCCACGAGGATGGCCGTCACCTGCGCCCGCAGCGTCCTCACGGCGCCGTCTCCACATCCACCCGCACCGAGAGCTGATAGCCGCCATTGCGCAGGGTCTTGAGAATCTGGAACGCGCCCTGATCGCCGAGCTTGCGGCGGAGCCGGCTGACCAGCACATCGATGGAGCGGTCGAAGGGGCCGGCCTCCCGGCCGCGGGTGATGTCGAGCAGCTGGTCGCGCGAGAGAATGCGGCCGGGCCGTTCCAGGAAGGCCATCAGCAGATCGAACTCCGCCCCGGTCAGCCCCACCTCAGCGCCGCCCGCCGAGGTGACGCGGCGCAGCTCCGGCTCGGCCCTGAAGCCGGCGAAAGCGTAGGCGCGCACCTGCGGCGATGCCGGCTCGGCGGCGCTGGTCCGCCGCAGGACGGCCCGGATTCGGGCGACCAGCTCCCGCGGGTTGAACGGCTTGCCGAGGTAGTCATCGGCCCCGATCTCGAGGCCGATGATGCGGTCCACATCCTCCTTGAGGGCGGTGAGCAGGATGACCGGCACCCGCGAGCGGGCGCGCAGGGCACGGCACAGGTCGAGGCCGGACGCATCGGGCAGCATGAGGTCCAGCACCACGAAGTCGATGCGCTGGGTGACGAGCTTCTCCTCCATCTCCCGCCCGTCTCCGGCAGCGGTGACGCGGAAGCCCTGGGCGGTGAGATACCGGCTGAGAAGCTTGCGGATTTCGAGGTCGTCGTCGACGACGAGAATGTGCGGCCCGTCCTGTTGCACCCGTTCCTCCGTTCGCGCCGATGCTAGCGCGCCGCCCCTGCCGCGCCAGACCCGCGTGCGTCGAAGCATTGCCAGGACCATGCTGGCAACACTGCGTCACAAAATCTGCCGCGCCGGACATTTTCCGATACCGCCCCGACGTCAATTTGCTCGCAGCGGCCGCCATCCTCGCGACAGGCTGAAAACCACGAGGCGCGACCCGCCTCGGTAGCCACCGGAAGGAAGGGAATCTCGCCGCCCTTGATCTTCCCTTCCCCGCAGCGGGCGTGCCTCGGCACGCCCGCTGTCCGCATTTCAACCTGAGCCCATCCGCGCCCCGTCATACGCCTGTCGCGCGCCCCCTTTACTGATCCTGAAAACGGTTTCACGCTCGATTGAAACAGCCGGGTGAAGCCAACCGGGGTCGCACGTGCCGCGCATCGTCACCATCAGGACCGTCGCCGAACGGGCGGGCTGCTCCATCGCCACGGTCAGCCGCGTCATCAACCGCTCGGCGCCCACCAGCGCCGACGTGGAGGCCCGGGTGCGGGCGGCCATCGACGAACTGGGCTTCCGCCCCAGCGAGATCGGCCGGGCGCTGAAGACGCTCAAGACCCGCACCGTCGGCGTCCTGATCCCGAGCCTCACCAATCCGGTGTTCGCGGCCTCGGTGGCTGGCATGCAGGCCGCCGCCCGCGAGCGGCGCCACACTTTGCTCCTCACCGCGACCGATTACGATCCCGGCGCCGAGGCGGAGCTGGTGGAGACGCTGGTGGCGCAGAACGTGGCCGGCCTCGTGCTCACCGTCGCCTGCGCCAGCCAGAACGCCACGCTGGACCTGCTGGAGGCCGAAAGCATCCCCTTCGTGCTGGTCCACAACGAGCCGGAGGGCGACGCCCGCGCCGCCGTCTGCGTGGACAACGCGGCCGCCACGTCCGCCCTCACCGAGGCGATGATTGCCGCCGGGCACCGGCGCATCGCTTATCTCGCCGGCCGCTTCGCCACATCGGACCGCTCGCTGAGGCGCTACGAGGGCTATCGCGCGGCCATGCAGAAGGCCGGGCTCGTCGCCGCAGCGCCGCTGGAGCTCGACTATCTGGGCGACGCCCCGAGCCATGCGGCGGCGCTCGCCGGCCTGTTCGGCGAGGCCTCCGCCCCCACCGCCGCCTTGTGCTCTAACGACCTGCTCGCCCTCTCCGTGACCGGCGCGCTGCGCGACCTCGGCATCCGCGTGCCGGACCATGTTTCGGTAGCCGGCTTCGACGGCATTGCCCTCGGCCGCGCCATGAGCCCGAGCCTCGCCACCGTGGACACGCCCACCCGCATGATGGGGGAGCGGGCCGTGGAGATGCTGTTCGAGATGATCGAGACCGGTGCCGCCCCCCGCGTGGAGCGGCTGCCCTTCAGCCTGCGGCCCGGCGGCACGCTTGCCGCCGCGCCGAAGCGTTCCCGCCGCCAAGACCCTACCCCGCCGACCCCACTCAACCCGTGAGGCCCGCCATGCGTCCCCTCAAGACCCTGTCCGCCGTGACGCTTTCCGCTTTCGCGCTCGCCGCCGTCGCAGCCATCGTTCCGGCCCGCCCGGCCGCGGCGGCGGATGCCATCTGCTACAATTGCCCGCCCGAATGGGCCGACTGGGGCGCCATGCTGAAGGCCATCAAGGCCGATACCGGCATCGACGTGCCGCAGGACAACAAGAATTCCGGCCAGTCCCTCGCCCAGATCCTCGCAGAGAAGGCGAGCCCGGTGGCGGATGTCGCCTATCTCGGCGTCACCTTCGGCATCAAGGCCAAGGATGCCGGCGTCACCCAGCCCTATGAGCCCAAGGGCTTCGCCGACATTCCCGAAGGCCTGAAGGACAAGGACGGCAACTGGTTCACCATCCATTCCGGCACGCTCGGCCTGTTCGTGAACAAGGATGCGTTGGGCGGCGCGCCGGTGCCGGCCTGCTGGGCGGACCTGCTGAAGCCCGAATACAAGGGCCTCGTCGGCTATCTCGATCCCACATCCGCCTTCGTGGGCTATGTGGGCGCGGTGGCGGTGAACGGCGCCATGGGCGGCTCGTTCGACGATTTCAAGCCGGGCATCGAATACTTCAAGAAGCTTCAGGCCAACCAGCCTATCGTGCCCAAGCAGACGTCCTACGCCCGCGTGGTCTCCGGCGAGATCCCGATCCTGTTCGACTACGACTTCAACGCCTATCGCGCGAAGTATAACGAGAAGGGCAATTTCGCCTTCGTCATCCCCTGCGAGGGCTCGGTGGTCGTCCCCTACGTGATGACCATGGTGAAGGGCGCGCCGCACCCGGAAGCCGCCAAAAAGGTGCTGGACTACGTGCTCTCCGACAAGGGCCAAGCCATGTGGGCGAAGGCCTACCTGCGCCCCGCCCGCGCCATCGAGCTGCCGGCGGACATCGCCAGCCGCTTCCTGCCCGCCTCGGACTACGCCCGCGCCAAGCCCGTGGACTATGCCCGCATGGAGACGGCGCAGAAGGCCTTTTCCGACGCCTACCTCAACGCCGTGAAGTGAGGCGGGCTCAAGCCTGACGCCATGCACAGCGCCGATCGCCTCGCCCGCCTGTTCCTGCTGCCCCTGTTCCTGTTCGTGGCGGCCTTCTTCCTGCTGCCCATGGTGCGGCTCATCGGCGTGGCGGGGTCCGGCCCCAACGGGATGGCGGAATATGTCGCCATCCTCACCAATCCCCGGCATTTCGCGACGCTTCTCGCGACGCTCGCCCTCTCGGCGGCGGTGACGGCGGCGACCCTCGCCATCGGCACCGTCGTCGCGCTATTCCTTGCCCGCAACCGTTTCTGGGGCCGGCCGCTGCTTGTCTCCTGCCTCACGCTGCCGCTGGCCTTCCCCGGCGTGGTGGTGGGCTTCATGGTGATCCTGCTGGCCGGCCGGCAGGGGCTCCTCGCCAGCCTGTCCATGGGCCTCGGCATGGGGCGATGGGTGTTCGCCTATTCCATGGCCGGCCTGTTCGCCGGCTATGTGTATTTCTCGCTGCCGCGGGTGCTCGTGACGCTCATGGCGGCCGTGGAGAAGCTCGATCCGGCGCTGGAGGAGGCGGCCCGCTCGCTCGGTGCGGGGCGCTTCGAGGTGCTGCGGGACGTGACCCTGCCCGGCATCGCCCCGGCGCTGATGGCCTCCGGCGCCATCGCCTTCGCCACCGCCATGGGGGCCTTCGGCACCGCCTTCACGCTGGCGACGCGCATCGATGTGCTGGCGATGACCATCTATACGGAGTTCACCCTCAACGCGAACTTCGCCACGGCGGCGGCGCTCTCCATCGCCCTCGGCCTCATCACCTGGGCGGTGCTCGCCCTGTCGCGCAACCTCGCCGGTGGCGGCGTGGCGGCGGCGGGCTGAGGCAAGCCATGAAAACCCACCGCCTCACCTTCGCCTTCCAGCTGTTCGTCACCCTGCTGGCCGCTGCCTTCCTGATGGTGCCGGCCGGCGCCTCCATTCTCGCCGGCTTCACGGCCAATTACTTCCGGGGCGTCTCCTCCGGCCTCACGCTGGATTGGGTGAAGCAGGTGCTGGCGCTTTATTCCGGCACCATCTGGCTCTCCATCGGCATCGCGCTGGGCACGCTGGCCGCGACGCTCGTCATCGCCGTGCCCGCCGCCTGGGCGCTGGTGCGGCGGCCCTCGCGGCTCGCCCGCATCGTGGAAGAGGTGGTGACGCTGCCGGTGGCGGTGCCGGGCCTCGCGCTCGCGCTGGCGCTCATCCTCGCCTATGGCGCCATCCGCGAATTCCGCATGAGCCCGGCCTTCATCCTCACCGGCCACGTGCTCTACACCCTGCCCTTCATGCTCCGCGCGGTGATGGCGGTGCTCGCCGCCGTGGACATCCGCTCGCTGGAGGAAGGCGCGGCGTCGCTGGGCGCCTCGCCGCTGCAGCGCTTCTTCCATGTGGTGCTGCCCAATGCGAAGGGCGGCATCCTCGCCGGAGCGCTGATGGTGGTGACCCTCTCCATCGGCGAGTTCAACCTCACCTGGATGCTGCACACCCCGCTGACCAAGACGCTGCCGGTGGGTCTCGCCGACAGCTACGCCTCCATGCGCCTCGAAATCGCGAGCGCCTACACGCTGGTCTTCTTCGTCATGATCGTGCCCCTGCTCCTTGCCCTCCAGATGTTCGGCCGCACCACGGGGAGCGCGCGATGACCACCGGCGCCGCCATTTCCATCGCCGGCTGCGGCAAGACCTATCCGGACGGCACGCGGGCGCTCTCGCCGGTCGATCTGGAGGTGAAGGCGGGCGAGACGCTGGTCCTGCTCGGCCCATCCGGCTGCGGCAAGACCACATTGTTGCGCCTCATCGCCGGGCTGGAGACACCCGACGCCGGCGGGCGCATCGCCTTCGACGGCGCCGACGTGACGGCCCTGCCCATCGAGAAGCGCAACGTGGGCATGGTGTTCCAGTCCTACGCTTTGTTCCCCAACATGAGCGTCATCGACAACGTGGCCTATGGCCTGCGCGTGCGCGGCGTGGGGACGGCCGCGCGGCGGACGCAGGCGGCCTCCGTGCTCGCCATGATGCGCATCGAGGCGCTGGCCGAGCGGCGCATCGACCAATTGTCCGGCGGCCAGCGCCAGCGCGTCGCCCTCGCCCGGGCGCTCGCCGTGCGGCCGCGCGTGCTGCTGCTGGACGAGCCATTGACCGCCCTCGACGCCGCCCTGCGCGAACATCTGCGCAGCGAGATCGACGCGCTTCTGCGCCGGCTCGCCATCACCGCCGTCTATGTCACCCACGACCAGGCCGAGGCGCTGGCGCTGGGCGACCGCATCGTGGTGATGAAAAACGGCGCCATCGCCCAGGTGGGCACGCCACGGCAGGTCTATTTCCAGCCGGCGGACGATTACGTCGCCGGCTTCGTCGGCATCACCAACCGGCTGGAGGGCATGGTGCGCAACGGCCGCTTCGAGACCGCCGCCGGCATCCTGCCCGTCACCGCGCCCGACCGGGCGAAGGCGCGGCTGCTGTTCCGGCCCGAGGCGGTGCGCCTCGTGAGTCCGGCGGACGCGACGCTGGTGTTTCAGGTGGCGCAGGTGGAGTTCCAGGGCCCGCGCCAGCGGGTGACGCTGAATGCCGGCGACGGAACCCGCATCATCGCCGAGGCGCCGGCCGACCTGCCCCTCACCGCCGGCACAGCCATCGGCCTTGTCCTTGATGCCAACCGCTACACTCTGGCCTGACCCATGCTGATCGCCCAGCTCACCGACACCCATATCCGCCGCCCCGGAACGCTGGCCTATGGGGTGGTGGATACCGCCACCTATCTGGAAGCCGCGATCGCGCACATCGGCGCCCTATCGCCCCGCCCCGATGCGGTGATCGTCACCGGCGACGTGACCGACTTCGACGACCCGGAGGAATACGCCCGCTTTCGCGCCATCGCCGCGCCCCTCGGCCTGCCGCTCTTCCCCATTCCCGGCAATCACGACAGCTCCGCCGGGCTGCTCGCCGCCTTTCCCGAGATCGCGGCGCGCTGCGCGGGCGGGCGCGTGAATTATGTGGTGGAGGACTTCCCGCTCCGGCTGGTGATGCTCGATTCCACCGTCCATGGCCGGCCCCACGGAACCCTCGGCGCGGAAGGTCTCTCCTTCCTAGATACGACGCTGGCGGCCGCGCCCGGCCGGCCGGCGCTGGTGTGCGCTCACCACCCGCCGTTCCTGACCGGCATCCGCCACATGGACGTGCAGAACCTGTTCGACGCCGCAGGGCTGGAGGTTGTGCTGCGGCGGCATCCGCAGGTCGTGGGCTTCACCTGCGGCCATGTGCACCGGGCGGTAACGACCACCTTCGCCGGCATCGCCGCCACCATCGCGCCGGCCCCGGCCCATTCCGTGAGCCTCGCACTCGACGCGGATGCGGCGCCCACCTTCCACATGGAGCCGCCCAGCCTCTCGCTGCACCTGTTCGCGGAGGGGCGGCTCGTGACCCACCGCAGCTTCATCGGCGGCTTTTCCGGCCCGCACCCCTTCTTCGGGCCGGACGGCAAGGCCATCGGCACGCCGGAGTGAGCGCCACAAACAAAAAGCCCCGGTCGAGCCGGGGCTTTTCAGTCGGGGAAGACAGGATCGCCCGTCTCAGCCGCCAGCCATCGGCAGCGGGATGGGCGCCGGGCCGGCCGCGGTGCTGCGCGAGGCCGTGTGCTGCGCCACGCGATCGGCATAAGGCAGTTCCAGCCGCTCCCACACGTCCGACAAAGCGGTCGCCAGATGGGCGATCAGCGCGTCGTCGTGGAACGGGGTGGGGGTGATGCGCAGGCGCTCCGTGCCGCGCGGCACGGTGGGGTAGTTGATGGGCTGGATGTAGATGCCGTACTCGGCCAGCATCAGGTCGCTGGCCATCTTGCAGGCCTTGGCATCACCCACCATCACCGGGACGATGTGGGTGGGCGTCTCCATCTGCGGCAGGCCGGCGGCGGCCAGCGCCGCCTTCACCTTCGCCACCTGGGTGCGCTGGCCGGTGCGCTCGGCCTGCGAATTCTTGAGATGGCGCACCGAGGCGGTGGCCGCGGCGGCGACGGCCGGCGGCAGAGCGGTGGTGAAGATGAAGCCCGGCGCGTAGGAGCGCACGGCATCGATGATGAGGCGCTTGCCGGTGATGTAGCCGCCGACCACACCGAAGGCCTTGCCCAGCGTGCCCTCGATCACGTCCACCCGGTGCATCACGCCGTCACGCTCGGCGACGCCGCCGCCGCGCGCGCCATACATGCCGACGGCATGAACCTCATCAAGATAGGTCATGGCGCCGTAGCGCTCGGCCAGCTCGCAGATGGCGCCGATGGGGGCGATGTCGCCGTCCATGGAATAGACGCTCTCGAACACCACCAGCTTCGGCCGGTCGCCGGACGCCTTCAGCAGCTCTTCGAGGTGGTCGAGGTCGTTGTGGCGGAAGATGGCCTTCTGCCGGCCGCCGTGGCGGACGCCCTCGATCATGGAATTGTGGTTCAGCTCGTCCGAGATCACCACGCAATCGGGGATCAGCTTGACGATGGTGGAGATGCCGGTGGCGTTGGAGATGTAGCCGGAGGTGAAGACGAGGCCGGATTCCTTGCCGTGCAGGTCGGCCAGCTCGCGCTCCAGCATCACGATCTCATGGCTGTTGCCCGAGATGTTGCGGGTGCCCCCGGCGCCGGCGCCGCGCGCCTGGGCCGCCTCGCACATGGCGGCGACCACATCCGGATGGCTGCCCATGCCGAGATAGTCGTTGGAGCACCACACCACGATGTCGCGCGGACCGCCCGGCGAGTGCCACACCGCCCGCGGAAAGCGCGAGGCATCGCGCTCGATCTCGGCGAAGGTGCGATAGCGGCGCTCCTTGCGCAGGGCGTCGATGGCGTCGGCAAAGAAGTGGTCGTAGGTCATTCCGAACCCTGCGGCGGCAGACGGGATCGCGGGTGGATCCTCATTGTTCTAAGATTATGCAGCCAGCTTGCTCCTTGTATTGATGCCAATCAAGTACCGAGCGTGACGCGCGGCGATCCGGCGCAACCCCGTGCCGGGACTGCACAAATGCCGCAGCGCAACAAGCCGCTCGGAAGACGGTAGCCGCCTGGCCCGACCTGGAACTTGCACGAAACCGGCGGCATCGGGCGGATCGCGCGGCGAGCTGCGCGCGAGCGTCAGATCTGCCCTGCGCGCCTGCACTGATCTTCATCAAATTGCCCCTTGCGAAGGCGGTACGAATCCCCTACATCCGCGTTGCCCAAATTCGCACGTGCCTGTGGTCGCGTGTCGGTCGGTAGGATCTCCGGACAAGAGGCCGGAAAGCTGCCAGGACGATCGACAAGCCGGAGGGAACCGGCCCACCCCGCTCCTCAATGCGGGGGACGTGACTTGAAGCAACGACGTAAGGGCTTTTTTGGTCTCGGTCGGCCCTCCAAAGGTCGGCGTTACTAAAGAGGCACTACATCTTGCCGGCCGTGCGGAGCGGGACTTCCCTCTCCAATCGTGCGCAGTCGTCCTCGCTCCTGCTTTGCCTTGCGGCCAAGCGGGCGGTTCTGCTGCCGTTCGGTCCGATGATGCGGCCGGGTAAAGCCCCGGCGAAGCGGGTACGGCCCGCAGACGTTCGGCGTGTCCACATCGCCGGGCGGATGCGAGCGCGTGCCCCGGGCTCTCCCTGAAAGGAGCGTCCGTCCTGTCGTCGCGCAGATCCCTGCGCTTCACTGGCTTCAGGTCACGGGGAGGTATCCATGACCGATCGCATCCGCGAATTCCTGCGTACCCGGCGAGAGGATGGCCCCTGCGTGGTGGTGGACCTCGACGTGGTCCGTACCAACTATCTCTCGTTCGCCCGCGCGCTGCCGGACACCCGCGTGTTCTATGCCGTGAAGGCGAATCCCGATGCCGCCATCCTGAAGGCGCTGGAGGAGCTCGGCTCCTCGTTCGACTGCGCCTCCACCGGCGAGATCGACATGGTGCTCGCCACCGGCGCGGGCGCCGACCGCATCTCCTTCGGCAACACCATCAAGAAGGAGCGCGACATCGAGCGCGCCTTCAAGCTGGGTGTGCGCCTGTTCGCGGTCGATTCCTACGAGGAAGTCGAGAAGATCGCCCGCGTCGCCCCCGGCGCCAAGGTGTTCTGCCGCATCCTCTGCGACGGTGCCGGCGCCGAATGGCCGCTGTCGCGCAAGTTCGGCTGCGAGCCGGAGATGGCGGCGGACGTGCTGGAGCACGCCCATCGCCTGGGCCTCGCCGCCTATGGCGTGTCTTTCCACGTGGGCTCGCAGCAGAAGAACGTGCACGCCTGGGACGGCGCGCTCGCTTCCGCCGCCGCGATCTTCCGCGCCTGCGCCGAGCGGGGCATCTCGCTGTCCATGGTCAATCTGGGCGGCGGCTTCCCCACCCGCTATCTGCAGGAGGTGCCGGGCGCCATCTCCTACGGCGAGGCGATCTTCGCCTCCCTGCGCCGTCACTTCGGCAACGCGCTCCCGGAAACCATCATGGAGCCGGGCCGCGGCATGGTGGGCAATGCAGGCCTGATCGAGACCGAGGTCGTCCTCATCTCGAAGAAGTCCGAGCAGGACGCCATGCGCTGGGTCTATCTCGACATCGGCAAGTTCGGCGGCCTCGCCGAAACGATGGACGAGGCGATCCGCTACCCGCTGCGCACCCCGCGCGACGGCGACGACACCGCCCCCTGCGTGCTCGCCGGCCCGACCTGCGATTCGGCCGACGTGATGTATGAGAAGACCCCGGTCGAGCTGCCTCTGTCGCTCTCCATCGGCGACAAGATCATCATCGAGGCGTGCGGCGCCTACACAACCACCTATTCGGCGGTGGCATTCAACGGCTTCCCGCCGCTGAAGTCCTACGTGATCTGAGGGCGGCTTCCGCCGCCGAAAGATCCAAACTCCCGTGGCCCCCTGAGCGGAGCCACGCGGAGAACTGCCCGCGCGGCGCCCGAGCGTATTCCGCGACCCGGCCGCAGAAGGTCCCCCGGCATCGGCTTCCCGCCGTCCGGGGCGTGAGGAGGGGATGTGTCCCCTCGTCTTCCGCACCCGTCCCTGAAGGCATTTCGCCTGGCTGTGATGCAGCCGGGACGGGCTTCTTCACCTCTCACGTTGGCGCAGGAGTTGCCGATGACCGAGATCGTGCTTGAATCCGTGGAAGATGTGGCCCCCCGCGAGGCCCTTCTCGACCTCACCATGGGCGAGGAGCGCAAGGCCAAGTCGTCCGAGCGTCTGCGCGAGGGCCGCCTGCCGGCGGAGGGCCTCGCCTTCTCCGCCCACGGCCCGGACGGCCGCCTGGCGGGCACCGTGCGCCTGTGGAACGTGACGGCGGGCCCCGCCCGTCCGGCGCTGCTGCTCGGCCCGCTCGCGGTCCATCCGTGGTTCCGCGCCCGCGGCCTCGGCGGCGACATGATGCGCGCCTCCATCGCGGCGGCGCGGGCCAAGGGCCATGGCGCCATCCTGCTGGTGGGCGACGCGGCCTATTACGAGCGCTTCGGCTTCTCGGCGGAGAAGACCGGGGAGCTGTGGATGCCCGGCGCCTATGACCGCAACCGCCTGCTGGCGCTGGAGCTGAAGACCGGCGCGCTGGACGGCGCCCGTGGCCTCATCAGCCCCACCGGCGCCCGCATCGCGCTGCCGTCGCTGGAAGAGCTTCTGGCGCCGGCGCTGCTGAAGACCGCCTGAGCGTGTGACGCAAAGAAAATCCCCGGCTCGATCCGTCGCGCCGGGGATTTTTGTTTCTGGGTCCGGATTTATGTCAGCCGCCCCGGCGCCGCTTCGGCTTGGGAGCCGCGAGGCGGTGCGCGGCCTGAAGCGCCGAGGCCAGCGTCGCCTCATCCACCACGGTGAGGTTGCAGCGGGTCGCGCCCATTCGTCCCCATCCGCCCGGCACCGGCGCGAAGGCTTCGGGCTCCTGCTCGCAATAGAAATCGCGCAGGTCGGGATCGAACATCAGGTTGAGATCGCGCCCGCCCGGCCCCAATGTCGCAAAGATCTTGCGTGGCGTGCGGAAGGCCCTGCGGTCGACGTGCGGCGCCTCGCTCGCCTCAGGCAGAGCGAGGGCCATCTCCCGAACCCGCGCGGCATCGACCGCCATCGAAGGTCTCCCTCAGAGCGCGATCCGATCACGTTGAACCAACGTGATCGGTGAATCGCCCTCTGACTCCAAAAAAGAGAGCACGGGAGACCTTCGCAGGCCTCACCGCACGATGATGTTCTTGAACTGCCACGGGTCCTCGAGGTCGAGATCCTCGGGGAACAGCTTCTGCCGGCCGGTGAGGGGCGTCCAGTCCGTGTAGGTGCCGATCATCGGGCCGAGATAGGGCGTCTGCACTTCGAGGCAGCGGCGGAAGTCCATTTCGTCCGCCTCGACGATGCCCGCCTCGGGGTTCTCCAGCGCCCACACCATGCCCGCGAGCACGGCGGAGGTCACCTGCATGCCGGTGGCGTTCTGGTAGGGAGCAAGCTCGCGTGTCTCCTCGATGGAGAGCTGGGAGCCGAACCAGTAGGCGTTCTTGGCGTGGCCGTAGAGCAGCACGCCCAGCTCGTCGATGCCGTCCACGATCTCGTGCTCGTCGAGGATCTTCCAGCTCTCCTGGAAGTGCCCGCCGTTGCCGAACATCTCGTGCAGCGACAGCACCGCGTCGTTGCAGGGATGATAGGCGTAGTGGCAGGTCGGGCGGTAGACCACCGCGTCCCCGTCGCGCACCGTGAGGTAGTCGGCGATGGAAATGGCCTCGTTGTGGGTGACGAGGAAGCCGTACTGGGCCTGCGGCGTCGGCGTCCACGAGCGCACGCGGGTGGCCGCTCCGGGGGAGAGGAGATAGATGGCCGCGCCGCAGCCGGCCTCGTGGGTGCGGCCGTCCGGCGGCAGGCTCTTTTCGTGCGTGCCCCAGCCCAGCTCGGCGGGCTGCAGGCCTTCGGAAACGAAGCCCTCCACCGACCAGGTGTTCCAGAACTGGCCCATCACCTTGGGCTCGCGGGCGCGCTGGGTGTCGCGCTCGGCGATGTGGATGCCCTTGATGCCGAGGCTGCGGGCGAACTGCGCCCACTCCTCGCGGGTGGTCGGCTCTGGCCGGTCGAGACCGGTGTCGGCGGCTATGTTGAGCATCGCCTGCTTCACGAACCAGGACACCATGCCTGGATTGGCGCCGCAGGTGGACACGGCGGTGGTGCCGCCCGGATTGCGGCGGCGGGCGGCGAGCAGGCTCTCGCGCAGCGCATAATTGGTGCGCGCGGCGGTGGGCATGTCCTCGTCGAAATAGAAGCCCTTCCAGGGCTCCACCACGGTGTCGATGTAGAGCGCGCCGATCTCGCGGCACAGCTCCATGACCGCCACCGAGGACACGTCCACCGAGAGATTGACGCAGAAGCCCTGACCGGGGCCGTTGGTCAGCAGCGGGGTGAGCAGGTCGCGGTAGTTCTCGGCGGTGACTTCGGACTGGACGAAGCGGATGCCCCGGGAATCGAGCAGCTTGCGGTGGTCCGCCACCGGATCGATCACCACCATGCGCTCGCGGTCGAAATCGAAATGGCGCTCGATCAGCGGCAGGCAGCCCCTGCCGATGGAGCCAAATCCGATCATCACGATGGGGCCGTCGATCTTCGCGTGGACCGGCCAGTCGCTCATGGTGAAACACTCCTCGGGGTGGCGGCGCCGACCTGTCGGGGCGCCGCGAAAGTCACAGGACGCGCGAAAGCGGGGAACCCCCTGGCATCCGCGCGGCGTGAAAACGATGCCGCGCAAGGGCACGGCGTGGGTGTAAGCGCCGCGCGCAGGCGCGGGCGGGCGCACCATGGGAAAAGCGCGGCCCGGCGTCAACCGAAGAGCTTGAGCAAAGCCGGCAAACCAAGCAGCGGCGGGGATTTGGTTCAGCGCCGGGTCGCGACTTTCACCGGCATGGCATCGACACGGAAGAGCGCGGGAAAGAGCCGGGTCCACAGCGCCACCACGATCAGCGTGCCGACGCCGCCCGCCACCCCGGCGCCCACCGCGCCGATGAGCGCGGCGACCATGCCGGATTCGAATTCGCCGAGCTGGTTGGAGGTGCCGACGAACAGGGAATTCACCGCGCTGACCCGCCCGCGCATCTCGTCCGGCGTGGAGAGCTGCACGAGGGAGGAGCGGATGACGACGCTCACATTGTCCGCCGCGCCGAGCACGAACAGCGCGCCCAGCGACAAAAGGAAGCTGGAGGAGAGCGCGAACACCACCGTCGCCAGCCCGAACACCGCCACGGCGGCGAACATGACGGCCCCGACCCGCCGCGTGGGCGGTCGGCGCACCAGCACGATGGACATGAGCACCGCCCCCACCGCCGGCGCGGCGCGCAGGGCGCCGAGGCCCTGCGTTCCCACATGCAGGATCTCGGCGGCATAGATGGGCAGCAGCGCGGTGACGCCGCCCAGCAGCACCGCGAACAGATCGAGGGAGATGGAGCCCAGCACCACCGGGCTGCGGCGGATGAAGGCGAGGCCGGAGAGCAGCGTCTCAAGCGTCATCGCGCTGCGCGGCCCGGGCGCATGGACATGGCGGATGAAGGCCATGGCGCCGGCGGCCACCGCGTAGCAGATGGCCGCCAGCGTCAGGGGCACCGCCGGGCCGAAGATATAGGCGAAGCCGCCCACGGCGGGGCCGGCGATGGTCGCCATCTGCATGGCGGAGGAGGCCACCGCCAGCGCGCGCGGCAGCATTTCGCCCGGCACGAGGCGCGGCAGCAGCGCCGCCATGGTCGGCGCCTCGAACGCGCGGCAGGCGCCGATGGTGACGACGGCGGCATAGATCGGCAGGAGACCGGCATGGCCCGCGCCTTCCGCAAGGGCGAGGGCCCCCACGGTGAGCGCCGACAGCGTCTGGCAGGCGAGCACGATGCGGCGGCGATCGAAGGTGTCGGCCGCGTGCCCCACCAGCAGGGTGAGGAACAGGATGGGCAGGAATTGCGCGAGCCCCACGAGGCCGAGGGCGGCGGCGCTGCCGGTGAGGCTGTAGACCAGCCAGCCGACCACCACTCCCAGCATCTGGAAGGCCAGCGCCGATGCGACCCGGCTGATCCAGAACAGGATGAAGGCGGGATGCTCCCGCAGCCGCATCCCGGCGGGGGGTGCGCTCGCGGTCACGACGGCGGCAGAGGTTGGGACGAGGGTCGGGGCGAGGTCTCGCGAAAGGTCACGGGGCAGGTCCGCGCGGTGGCACGTCCGCGCGCCGGACGATGCTTGATCCCTGCCCGCGTACCGCCCCAGGCGAGGGTTGGCAACTCCTGCCCCTGCGTCCGCTCACGCGGGGTTCAGATGCGCGCCGTTCAGTCGCTCGCCAGGATGTGGTTCTGGACGATGGGATAGACCTGGCTTGCCCATTTGCGGCCCGAGAAGACGCCGTAATGGCCGACGCCGGCCTGCATGTGGTGGCGCTTCTTGTGCGGGCGCAGAGCGGAGCAGATGTCCTGCGCCGCCATGGTCTGGCCGATGGAGCAGATGTCGTCCCGCTCGCCTTCCACGGTGAGCAGCGCCGTCTTGCGGATGGCGCGGAAATCGATGGGCCGGCCGCGATAGGTCAGTTCGCCCTTGGGCAGACGGTATTCCTGGAACACGTAGCGCACGGTCTCCAGATAGAATTCGGCGGCGAGATCGAGCACCGCGAAATATTCGTCGTAGAAGGCCTTGGTGGTCTCGGCCTTCTCCTCGTCGCCCTCGGCGAGGGCGTTGTAGAGATCGAGGTGCGCCTTGATGTGCCGCGTGAGGTTCATGTTCACGAAGGCGGTGAGCTGCATGAAGCCGGGATAGACCCGGCGCCCGGACCCCGCGAAGCCTTTCGGCACGGTCGAGATCAGGTTCTTCTCGAACCACGCGATGGGCTTGGAGGTGGCGAGCTCGTTCACCTTGGTGGGGTTGATGCGACAGTCGATGGGGCCGGCCATGAGCGTCATGGAGGCCGGCACGGCCGGGTTCTTCTCCTGCGCCATCACCGCTGCGGCCACGAGGGATTGCACGCACGGCTGGCACACCGCCACCAGATGGGCGCCGGGGCCCATGATCTCCAGGAAGCGGATGACGTGCTCGACGTAATCGTCGAAGCCGAACGGACCCGCCGAGAGGGGCACCTCGCGGGCATTGTGCCAGTCCGTGATGTAGACGTCATGGTCCGGCAGCATCGTCTTCACGGTGTTGACGAGCAGCGTCGCGAAATGACCCGACAGGGGCGCGACCACGAGGACGCGGGGCTGTGGCACCTCCACGTCCTTCTTGAAGCGCAACAGGGTGCCGAAGGGCAGGACGGCGGTGTTCTCCTCCGTCACCTGGACTTCGCGATTTCCGACTTCAACCGTTTTGATGCCGAAAGACGGCCGGCCATGGGAGAGGGCGGCGCGCTCGACCAGCTCGTAGGCGGCCGCGAGCTGGCGGAAGCCGAGATGGCCGTAGCCGTTGACGAGGGGGCCGTTGAGGGTCTGCCGCGCGAGGCTGGCGAAGAACCTCATCGGGCTCATGAGGTCGGCCTGGGCCTGATAGGCGGAGTACATCATGGCAGCGAACGCCGAACCGTCCGGCACCACGGTGCCAGAGGAATGAACCTGGAAGAAGTCTGCAGCATGATGCCGAAAGGTCCTTCTGCTCCGCGTCCCCCACGCCCGGCCCCCGACGGCCGGCGGAAGCATTAAGTAGTTGTCGCAGGCCCAGCTTTCCGCTTTGCAGCAAGCCTGAACGGATGTACCTGTTAAGTTGATATTGGAGCTATGCGTGGTGCATTGCAACACGCATCCTTAGCAATAGGGCCGACGGCCGAGCGACCGCGCCGGATGGCCCCACCAAAATCGAAGCCGCCGGCTGCGCCAGAACAGACACGGGCGGTCAGAAACAGGCGAAAGTCGAGGGGAACGGTCAGGTCAGGGATCGCAAATCCGAGGCACGGGACAGGCATGGCGACGCTCACCATCTCCAGCAAGAACTACTCCTCCTGGTCCATGCGCGGCTGGCTGCTGTGCAAGATGGCCGGCCTCTCCTTCGAGGAGGAGCGGGTGCCGACCGACGATCCCGACGCCAAGGCGGAGCTGCTTCTGCTGTCGCCGTCCTTCCTCGTGCCGCGGCTGGTGCATGAGGACGTGACGGTGTGGGACACGCTGGCCATCGCCGCCTTCCTCAACGAGGTCTTCCCCGAGGCCGGCCTTCTGCCGGCCGACCGCGCGGTGCGCGCCCACTGCCTCTCCATCTCCGGCGAGATGCACTCGGGCTTCGCCAACATGCGTTCGGCGCTGCCGATGAACATCAAGGCGCACTATCCGGGCTTCAAGGTCTGGGCCGGCGCACAGGCGGACATCGAGCGCATCGCCGCCATCTGGCGGGGCTGCCTCACTGCCCACGGCGGGCCGTTCCTGATGGGCGCGACACCGACGCTGGCCGACGCCATGTACGCCCCCGTCTGCTCCCGCTTCACCACCTACGACGTGAAGCTCGATCCCCAGTGCGAGGCCTACCGCACCCGCATCATGGCGCTGCCGCTGGTCCAGGAATGGATCGAGGGTGCGCTGTCCGAGCCCGAGGAGCTGGAAGAGCTGGACGCCGAGTTCTGATGCTTTCGGACCTCTTCCGGTGATCGAAACGGCGACGGCCGCCGCCGCGTCCGTGAATCTTGGCCTGATCGCAATCGGCTTTGCCGTGCTCGTGCTGGCGGGCATGGTGAAGGGCGTGATCGGCATGGGCCTGCCGACGGTCGGCATCGGCCTGCTCAGCGTGGTCCTCGCCCCGCCCGAGGCGGCGGCCCTGCTGATCCTCCCCTCCACGGTCACCAATTTCTGGCAATACTTCACCGGGCCGAACGTGCTCGGCATCGCCCGGCGATTCGGCTGGATGATGGCGATGGTCGCCGCCGGCACGCTCACCGGAGGCCTGCTGCTCGGTGGCCTCGCCTCGCCCGCCGCGCAGCCGGCGCTCGGGGCGACGCTGCTGGCCTATGGCCTGCTCGGCCTGTCCTCGGTGCAGCTGAAGGTGCCGGCGCGGCACGAGCCGTGGCTGTCACCGCTCATGGGTTTTCTGACCGGCCTCGTCACTGGCACCACCGGCGTCTCGGTCATGCCCTCGGCGCCCTATCTGCAGTCGCTGGGGCTGGCGCGAGACGATCTGGTGCAGGCCCTCGGCCTCACCTTCATCGTCTCCACGGCGGCGCTGGCGGTGGTCCTGTTCCATCCGGGGGACGGCGGCGGGCCGATGGCCGATCCGGCCACCGCGCTCGCCTCGGCGGCCGCGCTGCTGCCGGCCTTCATCGGCATGCATCTCGGCACCTTGGTGCGCCGGGCGGCCTCGCCGCAGATGTTCCGGCGCATCTTCTTCTCGGGCCTCGGCCTGCTCGGCGTCTACATGCTGGCGCGCGGCCTCATCTGAGCCGGCCGCCGCCTACAGCCCCCGCCTCTCACTCGGAGAGGCGGTGGATGTCGTGGATGACGATGCCGATGGAATCGTCCGGCTTCCTCAGCCATTCCTTGCGCCGCAGGGTCTTCACCGTGTCCTCGTAGCCGGTCTGCCAATGCTCGCGCATGGAGGTCTGCGAGAATTCGTAGTCCTTGGATTCCCGCTCGTAGGTCTTTTCCTGATAGATCAGGTGGCAGATGTTGACCGGGCCGGAGTTGGAATAATCGTCGATAAGGGCGATGTCCTCCTCGGTGCGCAGCTGCTCGGGAATGCGCTGGAGCGCGTCATAGAGCTTGGAGCGCAGATCCTGCACGCGGCGGAACACGTCGGTGGTGTAGCGGGTGCGGCTCGAATAGGCGACGTCCTTCTGCCGCTCCGACACGTCGAACATGTCGCGCGGCAGCTGCCCGCGGGCGCTGAACAGGTCCACCTGGAACACCAGCGCGCTCGGATGGTCCGGCTGGTCGAGCAGGAACTGGAGCGGGGTGTTGGAGACGACGCCGCCGTCCCAGTAGAACTCGCCATCGATCTTGATGGCCGGAAAGCCCGGCGGCAGCGCGCCGGAGGCCATGATGTGCTCGGGAGCGATCTTGTGCTCCTGGTTGTCGAAATAGATGAAATTGCCGGTGCGTACGTTCACCGCCCCCACCGAGAAGCGCTTCTCGCCGGAATTGATGCGGTCAAAGTCCACGAGGCGCAGCAGCGTGTCGCGCAAGGGTGCCGTGTCGTAGAAGGAGGTGGCGCCCGGCGCCCCCGACGGCAGCAGCCAGGGGTTGGGAAAGCGCGGGTTGAAGAAACCGGGCTGGCCCTGAAGGATCGTGCGGGCGGCGCTCAGCTGATTGCGCCACTGACGGAAGATGTCGCCTTCCAGATTGATCGGCAGGATCCGCCGGGAGGTGATGGTCTCCCAGAAGTCCCGGAGCTTCGTCACCCGGTCCTGCGGCGCGTTGCCGGCGATGATGGCCGAGTTGATGGCGCCGATGGACACGCCGGAGATCCAGTTGGGATCGCAGCCCACTTCCGACAGCGCCTCGTAAACGCCCGCCTGATAGGCGCCGAGCGCCCCGCCGCCCTGGAACACCAGTGCCACGCGCTTGTACTCGTCGATGATGTTGCACAGCTCGCTGGAGCGCTGGTTGGCAGCCTCGGTCATCGGCCCTCACCCCTCAAAATTGTTATGCAGGCCCGGCGGCGCAAGGAGCGCCGCCGGCAGCGCGGTCGGGCGCCGACCTTACGTCAGGCGCCTTCCTTCAGGTAATCGTAGACCACTTCGCCGAGGCCCAGCGTCAGGTCGGCCTTGATGTGGACGGCGGAGAGAACCTCCAGCACCGGCAGGGCCGCGACGTTGCACAGGGCGTGCGGGAACAGGCCGAGGGCGCCGGGCCCGACCCAGCATTCCTTGAGCGTGACGTCCACGAGATAGTAGCGCACCAGCTCGCAGATGCGGGGCGTGGCGTCCACGTCCGGGATGATCTTGAGCAGGAAGCTCGGGGTGAGGAGGGAGGCGAGCACCTTCTCCTTGTCGCCGGCCTTCCACTTGTAGCCCATGGTGCCCGAGGCGCAGAGCACGCTGCCGTAATGGAGGGTGCCGACCAGCGTGTCGGTCTCCACCTTGAGCTTCGGCTGGGCGTATTTCTTGGGAAAGCCCCACAGCTCGCGACCGCCGGCGATGGGGGATTCGTCGTCCAGATACATGGAGTGGACGTAGCCGCCCTCCTGGCCGTTGAAGCGGACCGGGATGACCTGTCCGGTCTCGGTGTAGTCGCCGAAGCCGGTGGAATCGGGCATGCGGATGAATTCGTACTTCACCACCGGCTCGGTGATCTCGAGCGGCTCCGGCACCACCTTGGCCAGGGCCTCCGGATCGGTGCGGTAGGTGATGATCAGATATTCGCGGTCGATGAACCGGTACGGCCCCGGCGGAAACGACGGGTTGGTCAGCGGCATCGAGTAGGCAGTGCGGCGAACGTCGGCGATCTTCATCGGCGGGTCTCTCGTGCGGCAGTCGCGTTTCGCACCTGCGAATGGACGCCGCCAAGGTAGAGCGGACGCGCGCCCGTGAAAAGCCGCTTGCGGCACGAGTTTCCTGCACGGCTAAGGACTTGGTATGCGGTCCCGCACCGCGTCACGCCTGGAAAACCCGAAGGTCCGGACACTGCCGGGTCAGAAGACGAGAAGGCCTCCGCTGCCTTTCTGCGTCCCGTAGCCCACAGCCCCGCCGGAGCCGTGCCAGGCCATGGCGGTCACGGGGTCGCTGTCGGGCGCGCGCAGCAGGATCTCCGCGCCGTCCGAGATGCGCACCATCATCACCATGCCGTCCTCATAGCCGATGGCGACGACGGGGTCTTTCGGGTGGGGCGCAACCACCGTCACCCGCGTGGTGGGCGACGGCGCCAGCATCATGGGCTCCTTGCCCATGGGGCCGTCCTTGGCCTGGAACGGCCACAGGATCGCCTCGCCCGAGCCGGACGTGGCGAGCCACTTGCCGTCGGCAGTGAAGGCGAAGGACTTCACCCGCGAGGGATAGCCCGACATGCGCATATGCGCGCCGTCCACCACCCGCCAGCCGTGCAGCGCCGGCTCCTGCATGGTGCTGACGAGGAAGCGGCCGTCGGGCGAGAAGGTCACGCCGAGGTGCGAGCCCTTCCAGCCGTAGACCTCCGGCTTGGCGCCCGCGGCATTGGGAAACCACAGGGTCACGCCGCCGTAATGCGCCACCGCGAGGCGCAGGCCCTTGGGCGCGAAGGCGAGGCCGCCGACCGTGGACGGCACCTCCAGCGATCGCGGCTCACCCTTCTGCTGGAGCACATGGGCGACCTTGCCGGCGGAATAGGCGATGGTGCCGTCCGGCCCCAGAGCCACGCGGTCGATCCAGCGGCCCTTCTGCTGCGCGAGTTCGCGCGTGGCGCCGTCCGCACGCGTTTCCATCACCCGCCCGTCGTCGCCGCCGGTCACCAGCCGCTTGCCGTCCGAGGTCGCGCTGAGGACGCCGCCATCATGGACGGGCACCGTGACCGGCACCGCGCCCTCCTCCAGGCCCGTCAGAAAAACCGCGCCATCCGTGCCGACGAAGGCGGCCTTCGAATCGAGGAAGGCGAGGGCGACGATGCCGGCCTCGAAGGCAAGCGGCCGGACCTTGCCGGTGAGGCTGGACGGGGCGGAAACCATGGTGCTCTGATCCCGGTGATGGACGGGGCGTTCCTTAAGGCACCGATGCGGGCCGCTGGCAAGGTGGGTTTGCCTGTGCGCGAAGCCGTCGCATAAGGGCGGCACGCCATGTTCGACACCACCCTTCCCATCGACGCCGTCCTCGGCGACATCCGCTCGACGCTCGCGTCCAGCCCCTGCGCCGTGCTGGTGGCCCCGCCCGGTGCCGGCAAGACCACGCGCGTGCCCCTCGCGTTGCTGGACGAGCCGTGGGCCGCGGGCGGAAAGATCCTCGTGCTGGAGCCGCGCCGCCTCGCCGCCCGCGCCGCTGCGCGGCGGATGGCGCAGACCCTCGGCGAGGCGGTGGGCGGCACGGTGGGCTTCCGCACGCGCCTCGCCTCGGAGGTGTCGCGCCGCACCCGCATCGAGGTGGTCACGGAAGGCATCTTCACCCGCATGGTGCTGGACGACCCCGAACTCTCGGGCATCACGGCCGTGCTGTTCGACGAATTCCACGAGCGCAGCCTCGATGCCGATCTCGGCCTCGCCCTCGCCCTCGATTCCCAGCGCGGGCTCAGGGACGACCTTCGCCTCCTCGCCATGTCGGCGACGCTGGACGGCGCCCGCGTCGCCTCTTTGATGGGCGCCGGCGCGCCCGCGCCGGTGATCGAAAGCGAGGGCCGCGCCTTTCCGGTGGAGACGGCCTATCTCGGCCGCGATCCGCGCGCGCCCATCGACCGCCAGATGGCCGACGCCATCCGCCGCGCGCTGGACCGGGAAGACGGCTCCATCCTCGCCTTCCTGCCCGGCGCCGCCGAAATCCGCCGCACCGAGACGCTGCTGCTGGACACGGTGCGCGACCCGAAGGTGGATGTGGTCGCCCTTTTCGGGGCGCTCGATGCCGCCGAGCAGGACCGCGCCGTGCTGCCGGCGCCGGCGGGGCGGCGCAAGGTGGTGCTGGCCACCTCCATCGCCGAAACATCGCTCACCATCGAGGGCGTGCGGGTGGTGGTGGACAGCGGCCTGGCCCGCGTGCCGCGTTTCGAGCCCGACGTGGGGCTGACACGGCTTGAGACCGTCCGCGTCTCCCGCGCCGCCGCCGATCAGCGCCGCGGCCGCGCCGGACGCACCGAGCCCGGCGTCTGCTATCGCCTGTGGAGCGAGGGCGAGACGGCGAGCCTGCCCGCCTTCGCCACGCCCGAAATCCTCTCTGCCGACCTCACCGGCCTCGTGCTCGACCTTGCCCGCGTCGGCGTGCGCGAACCCGCCGCCCTCCCCTTCCTTGATCCGCCCCCCGCGCCCGCCGTCACCGAGGCCAAGGCGCTGCTGCGCCTTCTCGGCGCGCTTGATGCCGAGGAGGCGGTGACGCCGCTCGGCCGCCTCATGGCCCGCCTGCCCTTGCCGCCACGCCTCGCCCACATGGTCGCCATTGGCGCAGAACGCGGGGCCGGCCGCCTCGGCGCGGAGATCGCCGCGCTTCTGGTGGAGCGCGGGCTCGGTGGCGACAGCGTGGACCTGCTCGCCCGCCTCGACGGCTTCCGCCGCGACCGCTCCCGCCGCGCAGAAGATTCGCGCCGCCTCGCAGCCCGTTGGGCGGAGATGGCGGGGCGGGAAGCGGCGACGGGAGAGCATGGCGATGGAGCGCCCCCCTCCCCCGCCGCCCTGCTGGCGCTCGCCTTTCCCGATCGCGTCGCCAAGGCGCGCGAGGGGCGGCCCGGCGAAACCCAGGTGAGGTTCCTGATGGCCAATGGACGCGGCGCGGTGCTGGAGGGCACCTCACCGCTTGCACGCGCCCCGTTCCTTGCAGTGGCGGAGGCCTCCGGTCGCGCCGAGGGCGCCCGGATCACCCTGGCCGCCGCGCTCCCGGCCGAGGAGATGGAAGCCCTGTTCGCTGACGACATCACCTCCGGGCTGGAGATCGCCTTCGATCCGGCAGCGATGGCCGTGCGGGCGCGGGAGGTTCGGCGGCTCAGGGCGCTCGTGCTGGCGGCGCGGCCCCAGCCGGTTCCGGCGGACGCGGAGACGGCCCGCGCGCTCGCCCGTGGCATCGCGGACGCCGGCATCGAACGCCTGCCCTTTTCGGCGGCCTCCCGGCAGTGGCGTGAACGGGTCATGTTCCTGCGCGCGGCCGAGGGCGAGCCCTGGCCGGACCTCTCCGACGCGGCGCTGGCGGCATCGGCGGAGGCGTGGCTCGCGCCGTTTCTCACCGGCCGGACCTCGCTGGCCGACATCACGGGCGCCGACGTGGGCAACGCCCTTCACGCCTTGCTGCCCTATGAGCTGACGTCCCGGCTGGAGGCGGAGGCGCCCACCCATTTCACCGCGCCCACAGGCTCCCGCCTCGCCATCGACTATGGCGCCGAGGGCGGGCCGGCGGTGGAGGTCCGGGTACAGGAATTGTTCGGCCTCACCGCCCATCCTGCCATCGCCGGCGGGCGGGTGCCCCTCACCCTCGCGCTGCTTTCGCCCGCGCATCGGCCGATCCAGGTGACGAAGGACCTGCCGCAATTCTGGCGCGGCTCCTGGCGCGATGTGCGGTCCGACATGCGCGGCCGCTATCCCAAGCACCCCTGGCCCGAGAACCCGGCCGAGGCGCCGCCCACCACGCGGGCAAAACCGCGCGGGACGTGAGGGACGGGGGCTTTCTTTGCCCTCGCTCCGGCGCCGCGCGGGCTTGTGCGCGCGCACCTTGAAGAGCCCTGCTACTCCGCCGGAATGGCCCGGGGCCGACCCTCGCCGTCGATGGCGACGAAGGTGAAGACGGCTTCCGTCACCTTGGTCGACTGCTCGCTCTCGCGCGCCCGGCGCCAGGCCTCGACCTCGATGCGCAGCGAGGTGCGGCCCACCCGCGCGATGGTGGCGAACAGGCTCACCTCGTCGCCCACCGCGACGGGGGACAGGAAGCTCATGGCCTCCACCGCCACCGTCGCCGCGCGGCCGCGCGAACGGCGCGCCGCCACGTTGCCGGCGGCAAGGTCCATCTGCGACATCAGCCAGCCGCCGAAGATATCCCCGCTCGGGTTGGTATCGGCCGGCATGGCGATGGTCCGGATGACCGGAATCCCGTCTGGCATCTGCGAGCCCTTGTCGTGCATCCCTTCTCCCCGCACGCCTGAGGCGCGCCGTGTCCAACGTTCCGTCGAAGCTGATAGCAAAATTTCGCCGCAGCGCGGCCAAATTTGATCCACCTCAGAGAATCGGGAGCGCGGGCGTGGTTTCTAACACTTGTCCATGTCTTTTCGGGGCAGACAGGGCATGGATGACCGGCTCCGCCTTGCTGTGTGGGCGGAGCCGGTATCTCTTTCAGCCGAACCTTTTCAGAAGGCCGGCACATGATTCCGCCGGAACGAGGCTGACCTCGTTACCGGCGGTTTTCATTTTGGGCCGGTCGCATCGGAGGCCGCCATGGTCCAGACCCGTCCCGAAAGCCGTATCTCCCGCATCCGCCAGCGTGCCCTCGCCGCCACGGTGCTCGCCGGAGCGCTCGCCGCCACCCTCGCCCCGGTGGCGCAGGCCTGCACACGCGCGGTCTATCTGGGCTCCGACGGCATCGTCATCACCGGCCGGTCCATGGACTGGATGGAGGACATGCACACCGACCTGTGGGCCTTCCCGGCCGGCATGGCGCGGGACGGGGCGGCCGGGGCCAACACGCCGAAATGGGTGTCGAAGTACGGCAGCGTGATCGCCGCGGGCTATAATGCCGGCACCGCCGACGGCATGAACGAGAAGGGTCTCGTTGCCAACCTGCTCTATCTCGCCGAGTCGGAATACGCGAAGCCCGCCGGAAAGCCGGCCCTCTCCATTATGGTGTGGGCGCAATACGTGCTCGACAATTTCGCCACCGTCTCCGAAGCAGTGGCTGCGCTCTCCGCCGAGCCGTTCGTGGTGGTGACGGCGACCCTGCCCAACGGCTCCGGCGCCCAGCTCCACCTCGCCATCTCCGACCCGTCCGGCGACAGCGCCATCTTCGAGTATCTCGGCGGCAAGCTGGTGGTCCACCACGGCCGGCAATACCAGGTGATGACCAACTCGCCGAGCTACGACCAGCAGCTCGCGCTCAACACCTATTGGCAGGAGATCGGCGGCACGGTGTTCCTGCCCGGCACCAACCGGGCGGCGGATCGCTTCGCCCGCGCCAGCTTCTTCATCAAGGCCATCCCCACCAAGGCGGCGCCGGAGATCCTGTCCGCGGTCCCGGACCAGACCTACGCCAACCAGGCCGTGGCGAGCGTCGTCAGCGTGATGCGCTCGGTGAGCGTGCCGCTCGGCCTCTCGACGCCGGGTGAGCCGAACATCGCCTCCACCCTGTGGCGGACGGTGAGCGACCAGAAGGACAGGGTCTTTTTCTTCGATTCCGCGACCAGCCCGAACACCTTCTGGGTGCCGATCGCGGATCTGGACCTGAAGCCGGGGGCGCCGGTGAAGAAGCTCGATCTCGCCGGTGGCAAGGTCTATGGCGGCAACGCCGCCGCGCGGTTCGTGCCGGCGGCGCCTTTCATCTTCCTCGGCGTCAAACTGGACTGAGCCGCTCCCCTACCGGGGCGGCGGCGAGAAGGTGCTGGTGGAGGGCGGCGGCGCGAACCCGCCGCTCGACGGGGGCGGCGCAAAACCGCCACCGCTGCTGCCGCTTGAGGGCGGCGGCCCGAACACATCTTTCGCGCCTGACGACGATGAGGACGAGGACGACGAGCTTGCCGGCGCGGGAGCACTCGCGGCCGCCGGGGCGGGGGCAGGCTGCGCCGCGGTCGCCGGCGGCTTCGGCTTCGGGCGCGCAGCGGAGGGCTTGGGCCGCTCACGGACCTCGGGAGCGCCCTGCGGGTCGAAGCCCACATAGATCACGTAGCGTTCCATCTCGTACGGCTTCAGCAGCGGGAACGCGATCTGGTCCTCGACGACGGTGAAGGCCGCATGGCCCGGATCGGCCGGCACGTCCACGGCCACCGCGAAGAACTTGGTGGTGATGGTCTTCGGCGTCGGCCCCTCGTTCACCACGGCGATGCGGATGGGGACCTTCACCTGACCCGGAGCGCCCTTTTCGCCCATCAGGACACGGCCCTCGATGCCCACCCTCACCACCATCATGCCGTTGACTATGGAGCATTCGCGGGCCAGGCGGCCGATCGTGCCCTGATAGCGCAGGCCGCCGCCGGCAGTGACCTGCCAGCTAGCGGCGCCGGTGCGCACGGTGAGCATGGGGCAGTCATAGGTCTCCTGGTCGGGACCCGTGCCCACCACGAGGGCGCCTGCGCTGGCGCTGTTGACGATGCCGGCGGAGGTGCTGCCGGCGGCCGGATTGGAGATGGCCGTGCCACCGGCGACGCCCGTATCCTGCGCGCCGAAGGAGCCGTCGAGCCCCTCTCCGGCCGCGCAGCCGGCGAGCGCCGCAGCCAGAAGGCCGGGCAGAAGCAGGCGGGGCAAGGCGAAACGGCGGGGCGGGGACAGGCGTGAAGCTGCCGTCACGGGCCTTTCGGTGGCCCGGATCTGCACGACCGTCCGTGTTGCACCCGCCATATCTTCAACTCCATGGGCGCCCTGGATTCCGACGCGCTTATAGCAAAGGGAAGCCGGCGTGAGGACTCCCCGCTCGCCCCTGCGGGTCCCCGGCGCCGGCTCCGTGAAAGTAAGGTTACCGCGCGCGCCTCAGCCGCCGAGGCCGACCGGCTTGCCCACGACCACCGTCAGCGCGTCCTTCGACGTGGCCAGCCGGCCGGCGACGCGCTTGAGGTCGTCGAGGGTGACGGCGGCGATCAGGGCGTTGCGGCGATCGATATAGTCGATGCCGAGTTCGTCGAGCTGGATCTGCAGCAGCTGGCCGGCGACCTTGGAGGACGTATCGAAGCGCAGGGCATAGCTGCCCATCAGATAGCTCTTCGCCTCCTCCAGCTCCTTGGCGGTCGGCCCGTCCTTCAGGATCTGGCCGAACTCATGGGTGATGAGGGAGATGGATTCCGCCGCCCGCTCGTTCTTGGTCGCGGTGCCCGCGAACCACAGGCCGACGTGGGAAAGCGCCACCTGATAGGAATAGACCGAATAGGCCAGCCCCCGCGCCTCGCGCACTTCCTTGAACAGGCGCGAGGAGAAGGCGCTGCCGCCGAGGATGTGGTTGAGCACATAGGCCGGGATGAAGTCCGGATCGCGCCGCTCCAGCCCGCCGGTGCCCATCACCACCACCGACTGCGAGACATCGAGGGGGATGACCTCAACGGTGCCGATCTTCTGGGGCGTCACGTTGGCGACGGGAACGAGCGTCGCCTTGGCGGGGAGCTTGCCGAACACCTCGTCGAGCCGCCTGCCCAGTTCCTCGGCGGTGATGTCGCCCACTACGGCGACGCGCAGGTTGGAGCGGGCGAAGGTCTTTCCGATGAAGCCCGCGATGTCCTCGCGGGTCAGCTTGGCCACGCTCTCCAGCGTGCCATCCGTCGGGCGGCCATAGGGATGGCCGGGAAAGGCGAGCGCGAACCAGCGGTCGTTGGCAATGGCATTCGGCTCGGTGGACCGGCGACGCAGCATGGCCAGCAGGGAGGCGCGGATGCGCTCCACCGCCTCGCCGTCAAACCGCGGCTCGTTGACCGCAAGGCGCAGCAGTTCGAAGGCCTTGTCGCGGTTTTCCGAAAGCGTGCGCAGGGAGCCGCGCATCTCGTCGCGCCCGGCATCGAAATGCAGCTCCACCGCATGGTCGGCCAGCGCCCGCTGGAAAGCGTCGGAATCGAGCGCGCCAGCGCCCTCGTCCAGAAGCGAGGAGGCAAGGTTGGCGAGGCCGGCATGCTCCGGGCCATCCTGGGCGGCGCCGCCGAGGAAGGCGAACTCGAAGGCGATGAGCGGAAGCGTGGTGTCGTGGACCAGCCACGCCTTGATGGCGCCGGGGCTCGTCACCTCGGTGATGCGGCTCGACTGGGACTGCGCCGTGTCAGCGGCGAGAAGGGAAAGGGCCATCGTAACCATCGCAAGAAAGAGCCGGGCGGCAGGGCGAAGGCCCGCGCCCGCGAAAAAGGCGCGCCGGCCCGAACGGGCCGGCGAACGGAACATCTCGAAAGCCGGGACGGCCGCCGTCACGAGCGATTGTCCTTCTTGCCGTCCGCCTTGCCCGCGTCGCCGGCTTTCGGCTCGGCCTGCTTGAGGTATCCGGTCACGGCCCGGTCGGTGACGAGATAGCGGCGGGCCACGTCGCGCACCTGATCGGCGGTCACGGCCTTGAGCCGGTCCGGCCATTCGCGCACGTCCTTGGCGGAGAGGCCGGTGGCCCAGGAGGCGCCATAGATGCGGGCGAGGGTCGCCTGATTGTCCTGCGCGTAGATGGTGTCGGCAATGAGCCGGGTCTTGGCGCGGGCGAGCTCAAGATCGTCGACGCCCTTGTCCTGCAGCTCGGCGACCACCGCATCCACGGCCGCTTCCAGCGTCTCCAGGCTCACGCCCGGACGCGGCGAGGCATAGGCGACGAAGCGCGTCGCGTCGTAGGCCGTGCCCTGATACCAGGAGCCGGCGCCGGCCGCGAGGCCCTTCTCGGCCACCAGCGTGCGGTACATGCGGCTGGTCTGGCCGCCGCCGAGGATATGCGAGAGCACTTCCAGAGCTTCGGCATCGCCGGGCGCCGCGGTGCGGGCGGACGGCACCAGATAGGAGCGCTGAAGGCTCGGCTGGGCGACGCGCGGGTCGGCCAGCGACACCCGCCGGTGGGCGCGCGGCTCGGGCTCCTGCGGGCGGTTGCGCGGCGGCGTATCGGCCTGGGTGACCTTGCCGTAGGTCTTTTCCGCCAGCGCCTTCACCTCGGCCGGGTCCACATCGCCGGCCACCACCAGCAGGGCGTTGTTGGGCGCATAGAAGCGGCGATAGAAGGCCAGCGCGTCCTCGCGGTTGAGGCCCTTGATCTCGTGCTCCCAGCCGATGATCGGATGCTGATAGGGGTGGTTCACGTAGGTCGTCGCCTGCAGAACCTCGGAGAGGCGCGCGCCGGGATCGTTGTCGGTGCGCATGCGGCGCTCTTCCAGCACCACGTCCCGCTCGGGGAGCACAACCTCGTCGGAGAGCTTGAGGCCGCGCATGCGGTCGGCCTCGAAGCCCATCACGGTCTGAAGGTGCTCCTTGGCCACGCGCTGGAAATAGGCGGTGTAATCCTGCGAGGTGAAGGCATTTTCCTGCCCGCCGAGGCGCGCCACCTCGGCCGAGAACTGGCCCTGCGGGTGCGCATCGGTGCCCTTGAACATCAGATGCTCAAGGAAATGGGCGATGCCGGACTTGCCCGGCTGCTCGTCGGCCGATCCCACCTTATACCACACCATGTGGGTGACCACCGGGGTTCGGCGGTCGGGGATGACCATGACCTGAAGGCCGTTGGCGAGCTTGAATTCGGTGACTTCCGGACCTGCGGCGTCGGCAAGGCGGGGAGAAAATGCGGCCGCTCCAGCGGCGATAATGGCAACCATGGCAAGACGGCTCATCTGCACGTGAGGATCTTTCGGCATTCGACGCGCCCGAAGGCGCGTCCGTCAAGGAAAGATAGGGTGCCCGCCGCCGCAGAGAAGGACCGGGCGGAGCGGTATCGGCCCGCAACTGCCGGCCCTTGGACCCGCGTGCCCGTCCGCCGGTTCGTCACTGGCGATCGAACAGCGACGGCATCTTCCAGGGTTCCTTCTTGTCCTCCACCACGCCATAAGGCGCGTTGGGAGCCGGCGTCTGGTAGCCGGGCGGCGGCTGAATGAGGTTCTCGCGGTTGGGCTCCCCATTGAAGGTGAGCTGCTCCTGCTTGCCACCCAGACCGAGCCAGTTGGTGGCGCCGAGCTGGCTGGGCATCAGAACGTCGCGCGTGGAGCCCGCGCCCACCGGCTCGGTGGGCGCCGTGCTGTTGCCCACCGCCCGCTTCTTGCCGCGGTTGAGCTCGGACGGCATCAGCGGCTTGCCCGGATCGTCGCGCACGATGGGTTGCTTGGCGGCCTGCGCGGCAGCGGCGCGGCGCTGCTGATCGTAGTCCTTCGGCCAGTTGGGGTGGCTTTCGGCGGCGCTCTTCTGGGGCGGCGGCAGGGCGTCCGGCACGCGGGGCGGCACCACGAGGGGGGCGCGCTCGCGGTAGTCGATCTCCGGCTTCTCCTCTTCCTCCTTGAGGCCGAGAATCTGCATGGCGCTGTCGAAGATATTGGTGCTGCCGTCGAGGCCCTGCGCGGCGGCGGGCGCGGGCGCGGCGAGCGTGAGGACAAAAGCAGTGAGCAGCGCGCCGCCAGCAAGGCGCAGCGGGATACGGCGGTCAAGAGACAAGATGAAACCGGCCACGCGCGGCGCGGGTCCGGCGCTATGCGGGAAAACGGAAATCTCTCGCATGGGTCTCACGTCCTCGATGCCATCCTCTGGGCCGGGCGGCGAATCCCCTTCGCCGCGAATGCTCCAGGCCTTTGATTGATCACACGGTTTTTCCGCAAAGCGGGCCACAAGCCGGGATCGAGCGCACCTGATGACGCGCTCGCGCGCGCTCAAGGCTCCCGCTCGGCCCCGGATCGGGGCGACATTGGCACGGCCGAGGGCGGCGATTTTGAGGCGCCGCCGAGAAATGCATCGTAAAGAAGCATCGCCACGCCCACAACCACGGCCACATCGGCGAGGTTGAACACGTACCAACGGTAGCCGAAGGCGTGCAGCGACACGAAATCGAACACCGCGCCATAGACCACCCGGTCCACCGCATTGCCGATGGCGCCGCCGATGAGCAGGCCCAGCGCGAACGCCTCGAAGCGGCTGCGGGCGCGGGCGAGCCAGATGGCGAACAGGATCGCCGCCGCCACCTTGATGGCCACCAGCACCCAGCGCCCCGTCTCCCCCTGCGGAAACAGGCCGTAGCTGATGCCGTAATTCCACAGCGCGGCGAAGTCCACGAACGGCGCGACCGGCTTGATCGATGCCCCCCAGGAGGCCGACCAGGCAAGGACGACGCTCTTGGAGGCCTGGTCCGCCACCAGCACCACGAGCGCGACGAGAAGGCCGAAGAGGATGGGACGGCGCTGCAAGGAGCCTCTCTCAGGTACGGCCTCTGTGGCCCACGGCCGGGCGACGCGACCGGCCGTTCATAGACGAGGCCGCCCGCCCCGGCAACGCGCGGCGGGCGGAGCGGGATGTCAGGCCGTTGCGGCGCGCGCGGCGTACAGTTCCCGCAGAGCCGCCGCATCGCGCGGGGTCACGTCGGGGAACTCCGGGTCGGTGCCCACCAATGGCGACACCTTCCACGAGCGGGCGCACTTGGTGCCCACGGCGCGCACGGGCACCACCGCAACGCCCGGCACGTCCGGCAGACGGAAGGCGTCGGCCGGCCCCTCGCCGCGGATCAGCTTCGCATCCGAGGTGATGGCGATCTCGGCGAGGTCGAGGCCGGAAAGGGCATCGGCCAGCGCATCGTCGCTCACATAGACCTCCGGCGCGGCCTCCAGCGAGGAGCCCATGCGCTTGGCGGCGCGCTCGACTTCCAGCGCCCCCAGCACCACGCGGCGGATGAGGCGCACCTTGCGCCACTGCTCCGCCAGCGCCTCGTCGCGCCATGCGGCGGGCGTCTCGGGGAAGCCGAGGAGATGCACCGAGCCCTCTTCATCCCCGGTGCGGGCGATGTAGGCCTCCTCGCAGGTGAAGGCGAGGATGGGTGCGAGCCAGGTGACGAGCCGGTTGAACACCTCGTCCAGCACCGTGAGGCAGGCGCGCCGCGTCACCGAGGAGATGGGATCGCAATAGAGCGCATCCTTGCGGATGTCGAAGTAGAAGGCCGACAGCTCGATGTTCATGAACTGGGCGAGGGCCGCATGAACCTTCTTGTAGTCGAAGGCGCGATAGGCGGCGCGGATCTCCCCGTCCAGCTCGGCGAGCCGATGCAGGATGAAGCGCTCCAGCGACGGCATGTCAGCCACCGCCACCTTCTCCTCCGGCCGGTAATGGTGCAGCGAGCCGAGCAGCCAGCGGATGGTGTTGCGCAGCTTGCGGTAGGTGTCGGCCGTGGTCTTGAGGATTTCCGGGCCGATGCGCAGGTCGTCCGCATAATCGGAGGCGCACACCCACAGGCGCAGGATATCGGCGCCGGACTGCTTGATGACGTCCTGCGGCGAGGTGACGTTGCCCAGCGACTTGGACATCTTGCGCCCGTCCTCGTCGAGGACGAAACCGTGGGTCAGCACCACGTCATAGGGCGGGCGGCCGCGGGTGCCGCAGCTTTCCAGCAGCGAGGAATGGAACCAGCCGCGATGCTGGTCCGAGCCCTCCAGATACATCACCTTGTCGCGCCCCTCGGGCGGACGTTCCGCCTTGAGGTCGGGGCGCACCTCCAGCGTGAAGGTGTGGGTGGAGCCGGAATCGAACCACACGTCGAGGACGTCATCCACCTTCTGCCAGCCCTCGGAGGCGCGCTCGCCCAGGAAGCGGGCGCTGGCGCCTTCCTTGAACCAGGCGTCGGCACCTTCGGCAGCGAAGGCCTCGGCAATGCGGGCGTTGACAGCGGCATCCTTGAGGATTTCGACGGTGCCGTCGCCCTTGTCCTTCACGAACACGGCGATGGGCACGCCCCAGGCGCGCTGGCGCGAGACCACCCAGTCCGGCCGGTTCTCGATCATGCCGGTGATGCGGTTCTCGCCCGCCGCCGGCACCCACTCCACGGTCTTGATGCCGGCCAGCGCGCGGGCGCGCAGGGTGTCGGGGGCGTTGCCGGCCAGCGTCGCCGGGCGGGGCGCCGCCTTGCCGTCCGCCGCGCGGATGTCCTGGTCCATGGCGATGAACCATTGCGGCGTGTTGCGGAAGATCACCGGCTTCTTGGAGCGCCAGGAGTGCGGATACTGGTGCTTCACCCGGCCGCGCGCGAGCAGGTTGCCGGCCTTGATGAGGGCATCGATGACGGCGGTGTTGGCATCGCCCTTCTCGCCCTTGTCGGTGATGACGCGCCTGCCCTCGAAGCCTGGGGCCTGGGAGGTGTAGAAAGAGTCCTCGTCCACCGTGTAGGGGATGGCGGGGCTGATGCCGCGCTCCTCCAGCCAGCGGCGATGGTTCACCCACGCCTCGAAGTCCTCGCGGCCATGGCCGGGGGCGGTATGGACGAAGCCCGTACCGGCGTCGTCCGTGACGTGCTCGGCTTCCAGCAGCGGCACCTTGAAGGTGTAGCCGCCGAGCCCGAGGTCCGCGAGCGGATGGGCGAGGATGAGGCTGCCCACCACATCAGCGGGAACATCGCCGCGGCGCTCATAGGCGGTGACGCGGGCGGCCTTGAACACGTCCTCGGCCAGCTTGTCGGCGAGGATCAGCCGGTCGCCGGCCTTGGCCCAGTTCTCGGCGGGGGCGTCGGTGACCTCGTAGACGCCATAGGCGATCTTCGGCGAATAGGTCACCGCGCGGTTGCCGGGCATGGTCCAGGGGGTGGTCGTCCAGATGACGACGGTCGCACCTTTATGGTCCCCCTCAGACACCACCGGGAACTTCACCCACACCGTATCGCTGGTAAAATCCTGATACTCCACCTCCGCCTCGGCCAGCGCGGTCTTCTCGACCACCGACCACATGACCGGCTTCGAGCCACGGTACAAAAGCCCGTTCTCGGCGAACTTCATGATCTCGCGGGCGATCTGCGCCTCGGCCATGAACGCCATGGTGGTATAGGGATGATCCCAGTCGCCCTCGACGCCGAGGCGCTTGAACTCCTCGCGCTGCTTGCCCACCCACTCTTCGGCATAGGCGCGGCATTCCTGGCGGAAGGCGACCATGGCGGCGGAATCGGAGAAGTCGGGCTTCTGCTTGCCCTTCTTGCGGTAGTTCTCCTCCTCGATCTTCCACTCGATGGGAAGGCCGTGGCAGTCCCAGCCGGGCACGTAGTTCGAGTCAAAGCCCAGCATCTGCTGGGAGCGCGTCACCACGTCCTTCAGGATCTTGTTCAGCGCGTGGCCGATGTGGATGTTGCCGTTGGCATAGGGCGGACCGTCGTGCAGCACGAAGCGGTCGCGGCCGCGCCCGGCCTCGCGCAGGCGCCCGTAGAGGCCGATGCGCGCCCAGCGGGCCAGCAGCTCCGGCTCCTTCTGCGGCAGGCCGCCACGCATGGGGAACTGGGTCTCGGGCAGGAACAGGGTCTTGGAATAATCGGGGGCGGACGCCTCGGCCGACGGCTTGGTCTCGGACTTCTCGGTCATGGAACGCTCGGGGGATGAAGGCAGGGTCGGGGCGGAAAAATCCCGGCAGCCCCCGCGCGCTCAGCCGCGCCGGCGGGGGGCCGGGCCGATAATTCGCGCCGCGAGGGGGCGGCTGCGGCGAGGCAGGGCCCCGCGATCATGAGGAAATCCGCTCATGGTGCGGCTTCTATCAGGCGCGGAGGGCCGGGAAAAGCCCGCAGATCGGCGCAGCGCCAGCGCCCTCGAGCTGCGGCGGGCAAAGAAAAACCCCGGCACCAACGGTGCCGGGGTTCTTCTTGGTTCCCCTCTTTTAAAGAACCACGGGGCGGCGACGAGGCCGCCCCGCCAGGATCACGAATGATACGCGCGCTCGCCGTGCTCGTTGATGTCGAGACCCTCGCGCTCCACGTCCGTGGAGGGACGCAGGCCGACGATGACCGAGATCACGAACAGGATGACCGCCGTGCCGACGCCCGACCACACCACGGTCACGCCGACAGCCTTGAGCTGGGCGATGACCTGGGCGGTCATGTCGTAGGCCGCGACCGCACCGGTGGTGTAGTCGTAGATGCCGGTGCCGCCGAGGGACGGGCTCACCAGGATGCCGGTGGCGATGGCGCCGACGATGCCGCCCACACCGTGCACGCCGAACACGTCGAGGGCGTCGTCGTAGCCCAGCGCGTTCTTGATGGCGGTGCAGAAGATGAAGCAGATCGGGGAGACGATCAGGCCGAGGACCAGCGAGCCCATGATGCCGGCGAAGCCCGACGGCGGGGTCACGGCGACGAGGCCGGCGACGATGCCCGAGGCGAGGCCGAGCATGGAGGGCTTACCCTTCACCAGCCACTCCACGAACATCCAGGACATGCCGGCCGCGCAGGTGGCGATGAAGGTGTTCATCATGGCCAGCCCGGTGACGGCGTTGGCCTCGAGGTTGGAGCCGGCGTTGAAGCCGAACCAGCCGACCCACAGCAGGGAGGCGCCGACCATGGTGAGCGTCAGCGAGTGGGGCGAGAGCGCCTCCTTGCCATAACCCAGGCGCTTGCCGACCATGATGCAGGCCACGAGGCCGGCGATGCCGGCATTGATGTGCACCACGGTGCCGCCCGCGAAGTCGATGGCGCCGAGGGAGAAGATGTAGCCGGCGTCAGCCAGCACGGCGTCGAGGGCAGCCTGCGCGGCGGTCTTGGCGGTGCCGTCAGCGGCGGCGGCGACAGCCTTGGCGGCGGCGTCGATCGCATCCGGGCCGGCCCAGTACCAGACCATGTGCGCGACGGGGAAGTACACGAAGGTCACCCACAGCGGCACGAACAGCACCACGGCGGAGAACTTCATGCGCTCTGCGAAGGCGCCGAAGATGAGGGCCGGGGTAATCATGGCGAAGGTCATCTGGAAGGCGATGTACACCCACTCCGGAATGGCCACGCCCACCGAGAAGGTGGCGGCGAGGGATTCGCCCGTAACGCCGGACAGGAACGCCTTGGAGAAGCCGCCGATGAAGGGCGAGCCGCCGGTGAAGGCGAGCGAGTAGCCGTAGAGCACCCAGATAAGGCCGACGATGCATACGCTGTAGGCGACCTGCATCAGCACGGAGAGCATGTTCTTGGCGCGCACGAGGCCGCCGTAGAACAGGAACAGGCCGGGCACCGACATCATCAGCACCAGCAGCGCGGACGTGAGCATCCAGGCCACGTCGCCCTTGTTCACGGTGGGGGCGGCTGCCGCGGCGGGAACGGCGGAAGCGGCGTCGGCCGCCGGGGGAGCCGTCTGGGCCAGCACCGGCGCGGCTACCGCCAGCGCCAGAAGAAGCGCGGGAACCCCCACGCGGGACCACGTCTTGGACGTCATGGATGAATGCTCCGTGAAAGAGATGAGGCTCAAAGGGCGTCGGCGTCGGTCTCGCCGGTGCGGATGCGCACGGCGTGCTCGATCGGAATGACGAAGATCTTGCCGTCGCCGATCTGGCCGGTCTTGGCGGACGCGGTGATCGCCTCGACCACCTTGGAGACCTGGTCGGCGGACACCGCGACCTCGATCTTCAGCTTCGGCAGGAAGCTGACGGCGTATTCGGCGCCGCGATAGATCTCGGTGTGGCCCTTCTGACGCCCGTAGCCCTTGACCTCGGTCACGGTGAGACCGTGCACACCGATACCGGTGAGGGCGTCGCGCACCTCCTCCAGCTTGAATGGCTTGATGATGGCCATGACGATCTTCATGGATCGGTTCCTGTCCCCTGATGCCACTGCGCTTCCCATGAAGCCCGAGCGGCGTTTCTCGCGGCGGCTTCGCCGAGCGGGTCGGGGAGATCCGCGCCGCGGCTGGCAAGCCTGCGGACACCGGAATCAATTACCGTGCCAAGAGAGGGGGAGCGCAGCGGACACCGGGAGTCCCGTGCATATTTTTCCGCCACGGCGCGCGCAACAGGGGCTCCGCCGCCTGCTTGCCGCTTTTTACGCCCATTTTTTAATCTTAACGCCCAAGATAGCGACACGTCCTGTTCGCACTTGCGTGATGACGCACCGCAACGCAGAAAAACGCCGCCTGCCTATCCGCGCGGCGTTACCGGCCGCATGAGGCCTTCCTGTGCCGCCGAAGCAACCAGAAGGCCGTCCCGCGAGAACAGCTCACCCCGGCAGAATCCGCGCCCGCCCAAGGCGGCAGGGCTCTCCTGGGTATAGAGCAGCCAGTCGTCGGCGCGGAACGGGCGGTGGAACCACAGGGCGTGGTCGAGGCTCGCCACCTGCACGTCCGTGTCGAACACGGACTTGCCGTGCGGCAGTAGCGCCGCCTGCAACAGGGAAAGGTCCGAGGCATAGGCGAGCACCGCCTGATGAATGGGCAATTCGTCCGGCAGCGGGCCGCGGGCGCGGATCCAGATGCTCGGCCGCGCCCCCGGGGACCCGAGATAGGACATGTCCAGGCTGGTGGGCTTCACCTCCAACGGACGGTGGGCCATCCAGTCGCGGCCGGCAGCGCCAGGAAAGCGGGAGAGCAGGCGCTCCCGCCACACCTCATCCCCGGGCAGTTCCTCGGGCTGCGGCACGTCCGGCATCTGGCTCTGGTGGGTGAAGCCCTCCTCCGGCTTCTGGAACGACACCGACATGCTGAAGATGGCTTCGCCGTGCTGGATCGCCACCACCCGCCGGGTGGTGAAGGAGCGGCCGTCGCGGATGCGGTCCACGTCGTAGATGATGGGGACGGTGGGATCGCCGCCGAGCAGGAAGTAGCCGTGCAGGGAGTGGGTGACCCGCGCCTCATCCACCGTGCGGCGGGCGGCGACAAGCGCCTGGGCGATCACCTGCCCGCCGAACACCCGCCCCCCGGTGGGCGATACGCTGCGACCCCGGAACAGGTTGATCTCAAGCGGCTCGAGGTCAAGGATACCGAGGAGCTTCTCCACGTCGGGATTCTGGGCGGTCATGCAGGGGGCTCGCCGAGCGCCGCGCGCCTCAAAGGCGGCAGCGTCAAGAAGGTGGAACGGGATGCGGGTCGCGCGGTTCAGTCGAGGGCAGGACGCCACGCCCACGCCTCGACCGTCAACCCCAAAACGTCAGCCGGCTCCCCTATAGGCGAGCCATTCGGCCTTGATCGGCGTACAACGAGAACAATCATCAGGAGTGAAGGTCATGGGCTCCCCGAACGCACCGCTTCCGGAGACCGGCTGGTCCGCCAATCCTGCAGCCGGTCGTGCGCAGGCGGAACGGGCGGACGTCGCCATCGTCGGCGGCGGGCTTGCTGGGCTGAGCCTCGCTCTCGCCCTGCGCCAGGGCCTCGGCCCCGACGCCGACATCACCCTCTACGACCCCACCCTCTCCCGGGCCGGCATGGATGACGGGCGCTGCTCCGCCATCGCCGCCTGCGCGCGGCGCATGCTCACCAGCCTCGGCGTGTGGCAGGAGCTTGCCGGCAAGGCCGAGCCAATGCGGACCATGGTGGTGACTGACAGCCGCACCAAGGACGTGGCGCGCCCCACCTTCCTCACCTTCGACGGCGATGTGGAACCGGGCGAGCCCTTCGCCTTCATGGTGCCGAACCTCGATCTGCAGCAGGCGCTGGTGGCGGCCTCCCGGTCCGCCGGCATCGACCTGCGCGAGGAGGCGGTGACATCCTTCCGCAGCGAGGGCGGCGGTGTCGAACTGGCCTCCGCCTCGGGCGCGCCGCTGCGCGCCGGCCTGCTGGTCGCCTGCGACGGCGCGCGCTCGCGCATCCGCGAGATGGCGGGCATCTCCACCGTTTCATGGGGCTACGGGCAGAGCGGCATCACCTTCGTGGTGGAGCACGAGCGCCCGCACGAGGGCCGCGCCGAGGAGCATTTCCTCCCCGCCGGCCCGTTCGCCATCCTGCCCTTGCCGGGCAACCGCTGCTCGGTGGTGTGGACCGAGCGCACCGCCGATGCCGAGCGGCTCCTCGCCTTGCCCTCCGCCATCTTCCAGGAGGAGCTGGAGCAGCGCTTCGGCCATCGCCTCGGCTGGGTGAAGCCGGTCACCAAGCCCCGCGCCTATCCCCTCGGCTTCGCCATGGCGCGCGCCTTCGTCGGCGACCGGCTCGCTTTGGTGGGCGATGCCGCCCACGTCATCCACCCCATCGCCGGGCAGGGGCTGAACATGGGCCTGCGCGATGTCGCCGCCCTCGCCGAAGTGGTGACGGACGCGGCCCGCGTCGGCCTCGACTTCGCCTCGCCCACCGTGCTGGAGCGCTACCAGCGCTGGCGGCGGTTCGACACTTTGGCCATGGGCGTCGCGACGGATGGGCTCAACCGCCTGTTTTCCAACCATTCCGACGCGCTGCGCGCCATCCGCGACGTGGGCCTCGGGCTGGTGGACCGCCTGCCGCGCCTGAAGGGCCTGTTCATCAAGGATGCGGCCGGCCTCACCGGCGAAGTGCCGAAGCTGCTCAGGGGCGAGGCCCTCTAGTCGAGCCTTCGCCATCTTGCCCTGCCCGGCCTCGCCTGCGAAAAGCCGGGCATGATCGTTCTCGACGATATTTCCCTGCGCCTTGCCGGGCGCCTGCTCATCGACCATGCCTCCGTCGCCCTCCCCGAGAATGCGCGCGTCGGCGTGGTCGGGCGCAACGGCTCGGGCAAGACCACACTTTTCAAGGCGCTGGTGGGCGAGCTGGAGCTGGAATCCGGCGCCATCCGCCTGCCCAACCGCACCCGCATCGGCCGCGTGGCCCAGGAGGCGCCGGCCGGGCCGGACAGCCTGATCGAGCGCGTGCTCGCCGCCGATACGGAGCGCGCGGCGCTGCTCAATGAGCGGGAGACCACGCAGGACCCCAACCGCATGGGCGAGATCGAGATGCGGCTCCTCGACATCGGCGCCCATGCGGCGCCGGCGCGGGCGGCCACCATCCTCGCCGGCCTCGGCTTCGACGAGAGCGCGCAGCAGCGGCCCTGTTCGGAATTCTCCGGCGGCTGGCGCATGCGCGTGGCGCTGGCGGCCCTGCTCTTCACGGAACCGGACCTGCTGCTGCTCGACGAGCCCACCAACTATCTCGACCTCGAAGGCACGCTCTGGCTGCAGGATTACCTCGCGCATTATCCGCGCACGGTGATCCTCATCTCCCATGACCGCGACCTCTTGGACGAGAGCGTCGACCACATCCTCCACCTCACCGGGCAGAAGCTCACCCTCTACAAGGGCGGCTTCACCTCGTTCGACCGGCAGCGACGCGAGCGGCTGCTCTTGGACCAGAAGGCGCGCAAGAAGCAGGAGATGCAGCGCGCGCACATGGAATCCTTCGTCGCCCGCTTCCGCGCCAAGGCCACGAAGGCGAAGCAGGCGCAGTCGCGCCTCAAGGCCCTCGCCCGCATGGAGCCCCTGGCCGCGCAGGTGAGCGAGGAGGCGGCGGCCATTTCCATCCGCCATCCGGAAAAGCTGCTCTCCCCGCCCATCGTTGTGCTGGAGAAGGTGGCGGTGGGCTATGTGCCCGGCCGGCCGATCCTCCAGAACCTCAATTTGCGCATCGATGAGGACGACCGCATCGCCCTCCTCGGGCCCAACGGCAACGGCAAGTCCACCTTCGCCAAGCTCCTCGCCGACCGGCTGAAGGAGGAGAGCGGGCGGGTCGTGCGCGCCGACAAGCTGGAAGTCGCCTATCTCGCCCAGCACCAGATCGACGAACTCATTCCCGGCGACAGCCCCGCCCAGCATGTGCGCAAGCTGATGCCCGACGCGCCCGAGGCGCGAGTGCGGGCGCGGGCGGCGGAAATGGGTTTCTCCGGCGGCACGGCCGACACCAAGGTCTCCTCCCTCTCCGGCGGCGAGAAAGCGCGACTGCTGCTGGGGCTCGCCACCTTCCGCGGGCCGCATCTGCTGATCCTCGACGAGCCCACCAACCATCTCGACATCGAGGCCCGCGCGGCGCTCATCGAGGCCATCAACGACTTCCCCGGCGCGGTCATCCTCGTCTCCCACGACCGGCATCTGCTGGAAGCCTGCGCGGAACAGCTGTGGCGCGTGAGCGGCGGCACGGTGAAGGCCTATGACGGCGACCTCGACCAGTACAAGAGCGAGGTTCTCTCCCGCTCCGACGGCGACCGGATGACCGACAAGGGGCGCAAGGACCGCTCCGAGACCAAGGCGGAAGCCGCCTCCACCCCCGCGCCCCGCCGCATCGCCACCGGCCCGCTCAAGAAGCGCATCCGCGAGCTGGAAGGGGCCGTGGACAAGCTGACGAAGCAGATCGAGGGACTGGACGCCAAGCTCTCCGACGCCGGGCTCCATGCCGCGAAGCCGCTCGACGCCGCCCGCTTCGCCAAGGAGCGGGCCGAGGCGGCCGAAAAGCTGGCGCAGGCGGAGGAGGAATGGCTGGAGGTCAGCGCCGAGCTCGAGGCCGCGGGCGGCTGACCGGCGCGGCCGGGGCCTCCTCGGGCGCCGCCTCCGGCTCGCGCACCAGCGCCAGCAGCGCCTGTGCCGCCCGCGAATTGTAGCGGTCGGCGTGGCGCAGGGCGTAGAACCGCCGGGCCGGCAAGGTCAGCGGCAGCTGCTTCAGCGTGCCCATGGCGAGGCCTGAGGCGGTGACGAGATCGGAAATCACCGTCGCTCCGGCCCCGGCGGCGACCGCGCTCACCACCGCCTCGTTGGACGGCAATTCCAGCACCACCTTCAGCCGGGACGGATCGACCCCCGATACACGCAGGGCATCCTCGAACACCTGCCGCGTGCCCGAGCCCGGCTCGCGCAGCACGAAGTTCATGTCGAGGAGGTCGGCCGGGGTTAGGGCCTTGAGGTCGGCGCAGGGATCGTGGGCCGCCACCACCAGCACCAGCCGGTCGCCGGGCACTGTGACCCGCGCCAGCAGCGCCTCCTCCACCTCGCCTTCCACGAAGCCGAGATCCGCCTCCCCGGCCCGCACCGCCGACGCCACTTGCGCGGTGTTGCCGATCACCACTTCCAGCGCGATGTCGGGATAAAGCTTGTGGAAGCGGTTGAGCAGCGGGCCAAGCCAGTAATTGGCGATGGTCTGGCTGGCGTGGATGGACAGCCGGCCGCGCCTGAGGCCGGACAGATCGGCAAGGATGGTCTCCGCCGCGCCGGCGCGGGCCAGCACGGCCTCGGCTTCGGGCACGAAGACGCGGCCCGCCTCGGTCAGCTCGATGCGGCGTCCGACGCGATGGAAGAGGGCGACCCCGCAGGAGGCCTCAAGGGCCGCGACAGAGGCACTGACGGCCGACTGGGTCATGTTCAGAGTTTCGGCGGCGCGGGTCATGTGGAGCGCGCGGGCGACGGCGACGAAGACCTTCAGTTGCTCCAGCGTCATCCCGCCCGATCACCCTTGCCCCGCTCAAACGCCGCGCGGGCTCAATGTAAAAGGCCCGTGGGCGACGCCCACGGGCCTTCGTATCACATGAAGGATTTGATGAGGATGAAGCTAAGCACCGAGATGAACAGCCAGGCGGCAGCGCCGAGCAGGAGGGGCTTGATGCCCTTGAGGCGCAGCTTGCGCATGTCCGTCTCCAGACCCATGGCGCCCAGCGCAACGGCGAGAAGGAAGGTGGTGGTGGTGGCCACCGGCATCTTCACTTCGGGGGGCACGTAGCCGCTGGAGGCCACCATCACCATGGCGATGAAGCCGAACACGAACCACGGCATGGGGGGGCTCGCATGTCCGGCCGACTTGTCGCCGCGCGCCCGCATCACCGCCGCAGCCCCAAGGCCGATGACGAGGGGGGCCAGCAGCATCACCCGCGAGAGCTTCGCCACCGTGCCGAACTCGCCGGCCTGCTGGCCGCCCTGGAAGGCCGCCGCAACCACCTGCGCCACCTCATGGATGGAGGCGCCGGTCCACAGGCCGAAGGCATGGGCGTCGAAGCCGGTGAACGGGATCAGCGCCGGCATCAGCAGCATGGAGAGCGAGCCGAAGATGGTGACGCAGGCCACCGCATAGGCCACGTCCTCGTCCGAGCCGCGCGTCACCGTATTGGTGGCGATGACCGCCGAGGCGCCGCAGATGGCCGTGCCGGCGGCGATCAGCTCCGAGAGCTGCCGGTCCACCCCCATGGCGCGGCCGAGCCAGCGGGTGACGAAGAAGGTGGCGAACAGGGTGAAGGCGACGATGGAGAAACCCACCACGCCCACCGAGCGCACCTGCTCGAAGGTGAGCTGGAGGCCCAAAAGCACGATGGCGAAGCGCAGGATGCGCCGGAGCGCGAACTTCACGCCGGGCTTGATGATGGCCGCCGTGCCGAAGATGTTGTGCAGCGCCATGCCGATGACGATGGCGATGATGAGCGGGCTGACGAGCCCCATGCCCGGAACCTGGCGGATGGCGTAGGCCGCCGCCGCGATCACCACCGTGTAGGCGACGCCCGGCAGGATGCCGCCGAAGGCCGTCACCAGCGGGCCACCCGATGCGGGGGCAGGCAGGGGAACGGGGGGAATGAGCGCGGGATCGGTCAGGTGCTTGTCGGTCATGGCAGGGGGTCCTCTTGAGACGAGGATGCCCCCCTGACATGGATCGATCAAACGAGTTGTTTTTCTACAATTGATCGATTTATTCGATCAACGCACCACCACGCCCCGGCGCACCACCGTGTTGCCAGCCGGGCCGCGCGTCGCGTCCACATGACGGCAGACGCCATTGCGGCAGCTGGTGGCGCCTACATGGCCGACAGGGCCGCGCGCATAGGGGCCGTAATAGCGGTTCCACTGGCCGTACCAGGGGCGACCCACATAATGGGTGTTCCAGTACGACTGGTTGAACGCCACCGCCGCGATGCCGAGGCCCGCCGCCACCGCCGCCGTCATCACCACCGGCGAGGCGCCGGCGGAGGGCACGACCTTGATGTATTGCGCCGCCATCCAGCCGCGCACGTTGCCGAGCGCAACATCGCACCAGGAATAGTCCGCAAGGCAGCCGTAGGTTTGCAGCGCCGCGCCGGCCGGCACCGTGACGACGGTGGGGAAGCTGGTGCTCGGCCCTGCCCGAAGGTTCACATTCGTCACCGCCACCGCCGGCTGGGCCGCCGCGGCGGCTCCGGCGGCGAGGACGCCGGCCAGCATGACAGCCGCTCCGGCCATTGCGCGCAGGCGCGATCCAAATTCAGAACGTATCGACACCAGCATCTCCATCATCGGGATCTGGCGCGACAGCCTAGCTTCGGATCGTTACCGGCCCGTTGCATGATTTTGCAATGTGCAACGCTCAGCGCTCGGCGAAGGCCTTCTCCACCACATAGGTCTCCGGCCGATTGCCCGCGCCCTCCGCGAAATCGCGGGATTCGAGCAGCGCCTTGGTATCGGCGATCATCTGCGGTGAGCCGCACAGCATCACCCGGTCGTGCTCGGCGTCGAGGTCCGGCAGGCCGAGGTCGGCGAAGAGCTGGCCGCTCTCCATGAGGTCAGTGACGCGGCCGCGGTTGCGGAACGGCTCGCGGGTGACGGTCGGATAATGCAGCAGCTGCGTCTGCGCATATTCGCCGAGGAAGTCGTGGGCCTTCAGGTCCGCCACCACCTGCTCGCCGTAGGCGAGTTCCGCCACCTCGCGGCAGCCATGGACGAGTATGATGTGCTCGAAACGCTCATAGGCCTCCGGGTCCTTGGCGATGGACACGAAGGGCGCGAGGCCGGTGCCGGTGGCGAGCAGATAAAGGCGCTTGCCGGGCTTGAGATTGTCCAGCAGCAGCGTGCCCGTGGGCCGGCGGCCGACGAGGACGGGATCGCCCGGCTGCAGCATCTGGAGACGCGAGGTGAGCGGGCCGTCCGGCACCTTGATGGAGAAGAATTCCAGCTGCTCCTCGTGCGGCGCACAGGCGAGCGAATAGGCGCGCAGCAGCGGCTTGTCGTTCACGTCGAGGCCGATCATCGTGAACTGGCCGCTCTTGAAGCGGAAGGCGCTGTCGCGGGTGGCGGTGAAGGAGAAGAGGCGGTCGGTCCAGTGGCGGACCTCGAGCACGGTCTCGGTGTTCAAATTGCTCATGATCGCCTCACGCGTCAGCCGGCGCCGGGGAGAAGACGCTTTCGAACTTGCCGTCCACGTTCATCCACTGCGCGGCATCCGCCGGCGGCTCCTTCTTCTCGGCGATGTTGGGCCACAGGGCCGCATATTCGGCGTTGAGCGCGATCCACGGCGCGGCGGCCGGATCGCTGTCGGCGGAGATGGCGGCGGCCGGGCATTCCGGCTCGCAGACGCCGCAGTCGATGCACTCGTCCGGCTTGATGACGAGCATGTTCTCGCCCTCATAGAAGCAGTCCACCGGGCAGACGGCGACGCAATCCATGAATTTGCAGCGGATGCACTTGTCGGTGACGACGTAGGCCATGGGGCAGGTCCGGTTGTTGTTCGATTTTATTTTAGCCGGGGAGTGCCGCGCTCTTGAGGACTAAGGCCTTGCAGGGTCAATTAATTGCGGATTTTTTGAATACGTGAAGATGTGGAAAGTGCCACGTCAACCGCCGTCGTCCTCCGGCTCGACCGGAGGACCCATGCCAACGTTTGTCCCTGTCTTACCAAGCCAGAGAGGGTGGAAAGACAGACCCTCCGGTCAAGCCGGAGGGCGACGGCAACAGGGCAAAGGCGCGCCAGCCTCACACGACCTCGGCGAGGCTCGCCCCATTGAGGTTCACTGCCAGACCCTTCAGCGCGTCCTCGTTCAGCTCGCCACCCATGGCCTTGAGGCTCTCCTCGCGGATAAGCGCGCCGAGTTCGGCCCGAAGCTGCACGAATTCCGGCGTCAGCTGAAGGGCGGCGTCGCGCGGGCGTGGCAGGGGCACCGTCACCTCGGCCTTGATGGTGCCGGGGCGGGCGGTCATCACGTAGATGCGGTCGGAGAGGAAGATCGCCTCGTCGATGTCGTGCGTCACGAACAGCACCGAGATGCCCAGCCGCTGCCAGAGGTTGGTGAGGATCTGCTGCATGATGACCCGCGTCTGCGCGTCGAGCGCACCGAACGGCTCGTCGAGCAGCAGCACCTTCGGCCCGGTGGCGAGCGCCCGGACGATGCCCACGCGCTGCTTCATGCCGCCGGAGAGGCGATCGGGATAATGGTCCTCGAACGCGGACAGGCCGGCAAGGCCGAGCAGGGTCCGCGCGGCGACCGCCCGCTCGGATTTGCCCATGCCGCGCATTTTGAGGCCGAACTCCACGTTCTCCCGCACCGTCTTCCAGGGGAACAGCGAATACTGCTGGAAAACCATGCCCCGGTCGGCGGAGGGCCCCTTCACCGGCTCGCCGTCCACCGTGACCATGCCTGATGTGGGCTTGAGGAAGCCGGCCACCGCATTGAGGAAGGTGGACTTGCCGCAGCCCGAAGGTCCGATGATGGAGACGAACTCGCCGGGGTTCACCACCAGATCCGCATCGCGCACCGCGATGACGGCGCCGTCGATGGTGTCATAGGCGAGGTTGAAGTCGGTGACCTCGATGAGGCCGGTCCTCACCGGCGGGGTCGCGGGGATCGCCATGGCAGGCCTCACTTGGCGCGCGACCAGGGCGTCACCGCCCGGCCCGCGATGCGGATGAGAAAGGAGGAGGCGAGGCCGAGCACGCCGATGGTGATCATGCCCAGCGCGATGTCCGGATACTGCACCAGCGAGTAAGCCTCCCACGTGAAATAGCCGATGCCGAACTGGCCGGAGATCATCTCCGCCGCGATCAGCGAGACCCAGGCGACGCCCATGCCCACGGTGAGGCCGGTGAACACCTGCGGCAGCACGGCGGGGAAATAGACCTCGCGGAAGGTCGCCCGCTCGGTGGCGCCGAGGCAGCGGGCGGCGCGCACCAGCACCTCGTCCACATTGGCCATGCCATGCAGCGTGTTGATGAGGATGGGGAAGAAGGAGCCGAGGAAGGTGATGAAGACGATGCTTTCCTCGTTGGTCGGCCACAGCATGATGGACATGGGCACCCAGGCGATGGCCGGGATGGGCCGCAGCACTTCCGAGACAGGAAAGACGAACTCCTTCAGCAACTGGAAGCGCCCCATCAGCAGGCCCAGCGGCACCGCCACCAAAGCGGCGAGCGCGAAGCCGATGAAGATGCGCCGGCAGGAAATGAAGATGTGGTTGAGGAAGGCGCCGGTGGAAAAGGCCGCGCGCGCGCTCTCCAGCACCTGCTCGGGCGAGGGCACGTTGATGAACCGCACATAGAAGGACATGCGGTTCACCGTCACCACATGCCAGGCGAGGATGAACAGGCCGATGGCCAGCGCCCCGAGCAGCGTCGCGCGGATGGTACCGGCATTGAGCTTGAGCCAGCGCCGCGCGCGCCCCGCGACGGACCGGTCCGGCGCCGGCATCGCCGCCACCGCCTCCCGCTCCGGCCGCAGGACGATATGACCGGGCGCGACGGGACGGGCTGCCGCCCCGCCGTCGCCGGCGAGGTGGAGCGTCGTGGATTTCACGGGCGCGGCCTTCACGGCAATGCTGCTCATGACGCTCACCCGCGGGCCGCGGACGCGGCCTTCAGCGCATCGGCCAAGGGCAGCACCTTGCCGCCGCCCTTGGCCGCCGCCGCTTCCGCATCGGCCTTCAGCATGAAGGGCTGGATCTCGGTCTTCCCGTCCTTGGTGGAGACCGCATAGAAGGCATCCGTCGCGAACAGCTTGATACCGCGAGAGGAGTCGAACAGATAGGTCATGTTGACCTTCTTGCCGGCGGCATTCAGCTCCGCGAGGGCGCCCAGGGTGCAGGCAGCGCTGGAATAAGGCTTGATGCCCTCGCCTTCCACCCAGATCTCGCCGGCCTTGCGGGGTTCGGAAATCTTGGTCTTGCAGAAGGTGTCGTCGCCGGAGATCTCGTAATTGGCAAGGCTCTTCAGCTGCGCCTCGTAATCGAGCCCCAACTCCTTGTAGGCTTGGCGGGCGTAGCTGTCGTTGACCCAGGCCTTGACGTCGAATTCCTTCATGCGGCCGAGCTTCTGCAACACGCTCGCGTCCTGCGCGGCGTCATCGACCAGCTGGGGCTTGATGGTGGGGTCCATGGTCATGATGCCGCCCGGGCCGAGGAAGATGTAGACGACTTCCTTGTCGATGCCGGTCCACTTGGCGATCTTCTCGGCGGCTTCCTTCGGGTTCTTGCGGACCCAGTCATTGGCCTCGATGACCGCCTTGATATAGGCGACCACGACTTCCGGATACTTCTCGGCGAAGTCGGTGCGCACCACCACGCCGTGCCAGGTGGGGGCATTCGTCTCGACGCCATCGAAAATCTTGCGGGCGAAGCCGCGGAACGGCAGCAGCTCGGCGAAGGGCACGAAATCGGCGTGGGCGTCGATCTTCTTTTCCTGGAGGTTGGTGGAGCCCACCTCCGGCGACTGGCTGACCAGCTTGAAGTAGTCGGCCGGCCAGTTCTTGTCCTGCATGGCCTTGAGGATCATGCCGTGGGCGGCGGAGCCGAACGGCACGCTGAGCACCTTGCCCTTCAGATCGCTCAGTTCGAAAAAGGGCGAGTCCTTGTGCACCACCACGCCATTGCCGGAGCCGTAGATGTTGTAGGCGGCCACCGCGATGAGCTGGGACTTGGACTGCGGATTGGACTGGAAGGTGTAGCCGTTCACCACCAGCGGATAATCACCCATGCCGCCAAACTGGAGCTTGTCGGCCATCATGCCATTTGTGACGGGCGGGCCGGAGGTGAAGTTCTGCCACTCGATGTTGTAGGTGGCGCCGGCGTACTTGCCGTCCTTCGGCAGGTACTTGTCCAGAAGCTTCAGCTCCTTGATGACGACGCCGGTGGTCACCGTGTTGGTCGTCGTATCCTGCGTGCCGATGCCGAAGGTGATGGTCTCCGCCGCCGCCGGGAGAACGGCGCACGATGTGGCGAGGGCAACGGCAATGCTGCGAAGAATGCTGGGTCGAAACGGGTTCATCAGATCCACCTCTCGGGGCTAAGACGGCTCTCGACGGTGATCTTCGGGTGTCAGGTTCGATCCGTTCAAAGGAAGATGCGGCCGAGGTGTCGATTAGTTGCCTCCTTTGCGGACCCGCCTCCTTTTTCATCATCGTGCGCATTGCTGCGCGCAAACAGCTATCGGACTTACCGGTCGCCCCGCATGACGTGGAGGGCCTCGAGGTCGTAGACCACGATCTTGGCCTTCTCCGCCCTGAGAACCCCCTGCTCCTGCAAACGCTTGAGGCTGATGGTGACCCATTGACGGGTGGCCCCGACCATGTGGGCGAGGTCCGCGTGGGTGAAGGCCGAGCCGATGGCGATGGCACCGTCCTCCTTCACGCCATAGGTGTCGGCGAGGTGGATGAGCAGATGAGCGAGCCGCTCGGTGACGGACCGCGTGCCCAGCATCTGGGCAAGGGCCGAGTAGCATTTGCCCTTGAAGGTGAGCCCTTCGATGAGGCCGATGGCGAAAGCCGGCACCTGGGCAATCAGCCGGCGCAGGGTTTTGCCCGAGAGATGGACCACCACGCTGTTGGTCGCCGCGACGCCGGACCATACGTGCTGCCCCTGCCCGAACAGCTCCGGCCCGCCGACGAAATTACCCGCGCTCCAGTAGGCCAGCGTGATCTCCCGGCCCGAAGGCGCGATGTAGAAAACACGTATGCGGCCACTCTCGATGAGGAAGATGCCATCGTGCGGCGTGCCTTGGGAGAACAGCATCTTGCCGCGATAGACGACGCGCTTCTGGCCCTCGCGCAGCACCTCCTCGCGCTCCTTGGCGGTGAGTCGCTGGAAGAGGAGGGGCGGGCCGTTTGTGAGGGCGGCGTTCTCGGTGAGCAGCAGCGCCTGCGCGGGGTTGGACCCAGCCAGAAGCGGGGACGCGGGGGGCGCGGATTGGGCGTGCAGGGGGGCGGGCTGCATGCAGGTTTCTCCCGTTTGGACGACTTCCAAGCCGCAAGAAGCATACCAGCCATAATAATATAATGTCTATCGTTTTAGTTTATTATCGAAGATCGCCAGCGCTTCGGACCCCAGCACGCCCCCGGTGATCTCCACCTTCAGGAACGGCGCCGCATCGGCCATCCTCCGCGCAACGTCGAGGGCAGGGAGCCCGATCTGCGATTGGCGGCCGTATTTCGCCGCAACCTCCTCCAGCGATGCGCCGAAGACCACGCGAGAAAGGCCGCACCACAGAATCGCGCCCATGCACATGGGGCACGGCTCGGCCGTGGCGTAGATCGTCGCCCCCTTCAATTCTTCGGCGGGCCGCGCGGCGAGGAAGCGGCGAATGGCGACCATCTCGGCATGGGCGGTGGGGTCGTTCAGCTGCCGGCCGAGATTGGGGCCACGGGACAGAATTGTCCCGCCCCGTGCGATCACCGCCCCGAAAGGGAAGTCCGACTGAGCGGCCAGGGCGATGGCCTCGCGCATCAGGTCCTCGTCCCCGGGCCTTGGCGGCCCGACCATCGCGTCGGCGCGGGTTGGGGATGGGAAGAGCGCCAGGACGCTGCCGGCCCCGGCGGCAAGTCCGGCGACAACGCTCCGTCGGCTCGGGGCACCTGCGGACGGCTCGGGCCGCCTCTTCGTCGTCGCGTCAGCAGCGGTCATGGCATCCCCCGCAGCGCGTAGCTGACCACGCCGCATTGATTGGAACAACAGCCCGCGCCACAGGTCACCCCAAAAGAAAAGGCCCGGGCTTGCAGCCCGGGCCTCCCTTCATTTGTCTCGCCGAACGGCTCAGTGCGTCGTGGCGCCGCTTCGGTCGCGCTCCAGCGCCTCGTAGACCTGCTGCAGGTCGGCGAGATGGCGGGCCGCACGCTGCTTGGCGTCGTCGCCGGTGGCGTCGTTCGCGTCCTCGCGGGCGTCCTGGATCTGCTGGGCGAGGGCACCGAGATCAAGCTCCTCGACCGGTTTCGCCTCTTCGGCGAGGATGGTGAGTCCAGCCGGGTTCACCTCGGCGAAGCCGCCGCGGACGAAATAGCGCTTGGCGCCGCCGTCGGCCTTGATGGTGAGGATGCCGGGCTTGAGCATGCCGATGAAGGGCGCATGGCCGGCCAGAACGCCGAACTCGCCTTCCGCGCCCGGCACGATCACCTCGGTCACGGCGCCGGAAAAGACGAGGCGCTCGGGGGAGACCAGCTCAAAAGGTAAGGTCGCCATCTGTTCAATCTCCGGGTCGTCCCCGCCGGGGATCCCGCGGGAGCCTGCCGGCCGCCCTCGGGAGGATCAGGCCGGCGGAACGGCTCCGCCATGGGTAGGAGCCGGACGGCTCCGTGAAATCTCGTGTCCGGTCAGCGGCGGCGGTCGGCGACGAAGCCGACGCCCAGGCCGATGATCGCGCCCACCACGGCCGCGAGCAGGATGTGGCGGGTCTGCTCGGAAGTGAGGCCGCCGCGCGGCCCCTCCCCCTGTACGCGGATATCGATTCCCGGGAGGCGCAACTCCGCCACCTGGGGCCGGGTGAGCCAGCCGGTGATGCCACCGGCCAGCAGCCCGAGCACGAGGCAGACGATCTTGATGTTCATCGCGATCGCTCCGCCGCGTGTTTGGGATCAGGCCGCCTCGGCGGCCAGCTTCTTGCCCTTTTCGATGGCTTCGTCGATGGAGCCGACCATGTAGAAGGCCTGCTCGGGCAGGTAGTCGTACTTGCCTTCCACCAGGCCCTTGAAGCCGGAGATGGTGTCCTTCAGGTCCACGAGCTTGCCCGGGGAGCCGGTGAACACTTCCGCGACGTGGAAGGGCTGCGAGAGGAAGCGCTCGATCTTGCGGGCGCGGGCCACGGTGAGCTTGTCCTCTTCGGAGAGCTCGTCCATGCCCAGGATCGCGATGATGTCCTGCAGCGCCTTGTAGCGCTGGAGGGTCTGCTGCACCTGACGCGCCACGTTGTAGTGCTCCTCGCCGATGACCAGCGGGGAGAGGATGCGCGAGGTGGAGTCCAGCGGGTCCACCGCCGGGTAGATGCCCTTCTCGGCGATGGAGCGCGAGAGCACGGTCGTCGCGTCGAGATGGGCGAAGGAGGCGGCGGGCGCCGGGTCGGTCAGGTCGTCGGCCGGCACGTAGATGGCCTGCACCGAGGTGATCGAGCCCTTGGTGGTGGTGGTGATGCGCTCCTGCAGCGCGCCCATGTCGGTGGCCAGCGTCGGCTGGTAGCCCACCGCCGAGGGAATGCGGCCGAGCAGCGCCGACACTTCCGAGCCGGCCTGGGTGAAGCGGAAGATGTTGTCCACGAAGAACAGCACGTCCTGGCCCTGGTCACGGAAGTGCTCGGCGACGGTGAGGCCGGTGAGCGCGACGCGGGCGCGGGCGCCCGGAGGCTCGTTCATCTGGCCGTACACGAGGGCGCACTTGGAGCCGGCGGCAGAGCCGTTGTGCTCGTGGGGATCCACGTTCACCTTGGACTCGATCATCTCGTGATAGAGATCGTTGCCTTCACGGGTGCGCTCACCCACGCCGGCGAACACGGAATAACCGCCGTGCGCCTTCGCGATATTGTTGATGAGCTCCATGATGAGCACGGTCTTGCCCACGCCGGCGCCGCCGAACAGGCCGATCTTGCCGCCCTTGGAATAGGGCGCGAGCAGGTCCACCACCTTGATGCCGGTGACGAGGATTTCCGCCTCGGTCGACTGGTCCGCGTAGGACGGGGCGGGCTGGTGGATGGCGCGCTTGCCGTCGCCGATCACCGGGCCGAGCTCGTCCACCGGCTCGCCGATCACGTTCATGATGCGGCCGAGGGTGGCCTCGCCCACGGGCACCTGGATCGGCGCGCCGGTGTCTGCGACCGGCTGGCCGCGCACGAGGCCCTCAGTGGCATCCATCGCGATGGTGCGGACGGTGTTCTCGCCGAGATGCTGGGCGACTTCGAGCACCAGGCGGTTGCCGTGGTTGGTGGTCTCGAGCGCGTTCAGGATTTCCGGCAGATGGCCGTCGAACTGCACGTCGACAACGGCGCCGATGACCTGGGTAATGCGTCCGGTGGGATTCGCCATGTTCGTCGTCCTTTGTCCTCGTCCAGGCCGTGGTCAGAGCGCTTCGGCGCCGGAGATGATTTCGATGAGTTCCTTCGTGATCATGGCCTGACGCGTCCGGTTGTAGATCAGCGTCTGCTTCTTGATCATGTCGCCCGCGTTCCGCGTCGCGTTGTCCATGGCGCTCATCTGCGAGCCATAGAACGACGCCTGGTTTTCCAGGAGGGCGCGGAAGATCTGCACCGCGATGTTGCGGGGCAGGAGGTCGGAGAGGATGTCCTCCTCGGCCGGCTCGTATTCATAGTCCGGACCGGCCGCGCCCGCGTCCCGCGCCTCGAAGGTGGCGGGGATGATCTGCTGGGCGGTCGGAACCTGCGAGATCACGCTCTTGAACTGGGCGTAGAAGAGCGTGCACACGTCGAACGCACCCTGGTCGAGCAGGGCGAGGATCTTCGACGCGATGGCGTCGGCATCCTTGAAGCTCAGCGTGCGGACGGAGCGCAGGTCCACCAGCTCGATGATGCGGTCGGGATAGACCCGGCGCAGCTGGTCGTAGCCCTTGCGGCCGATGCAGAAGAACTTGACGTCCTTGCCTTCTCCGATCAGCTGCTGCGCCCGCTCGCGGGCGAGGCGGACGATGGAGGTGTTGAAGGCGCCGCACAGGCCGCGCTCGCCGGTCGCCACCAGAAGCAGCTGCTTCTGGGTGGAGCCGGTGCCGGCGATGAGGACGGGCGCCTGCCCGCCGCCGATGATGCCGGCGGCAAGATTGCCCAGCACCGTCTCCATGCGCTCGGCATAGGGACGGGCCGCTTCCGCCGCCATCTGGGCGCGACGCAGCTTCGCCGCGGCGACCATCTGCATCGCCTTGGTGATCTTCTGCGTCGCCTTCACCGAGGCGATGCGGTTTCTTAGGTCTTTCAGGCTCGCCATCGTGCCCGTCCGTCAGGTTCGAGGAACAGGCGCCGTTCAGGCAAAGCTCTTGGCGAAGGCGTCGATGGCCTTCGTCAGCTTCTCCATGGTGTCCTTGGAGATTTCCTTGGACGAACGGATGGCTTCCAGGATTTCGGGATGCTGCGAGCGCAGCGCCAGAAGCAGGCCCTGCTCGAACTCGCGGACCTTGGAGACCGGCAGCGGGTCGAGATAGCCGTTGGTGCCGGCAAAGATCACCGCCACCTGCTCCTCAACCTTCAGCGGAGCGAACTGGCTCTGCTTCAGCAGCTCGGTCAGGCGGGCACCGCGGTTGAGCAGCTTCTGGGTGGAGGCGTCGAGGTCGGAACCGAACTGGGCGAAGGCCGCGAGCTCACGATACTGGGCGAGCTCGCCCTTGATCTTGCCGGCGACCTGCTTCATCGCCTTGATCTGGGCCGAGGAGCCCACGCGCGACACCGAGAGGCCGACGTTCACCGCCGGGCGGATGCCCTGGTAGAACAGGTCGGACTCAAGGAAGATCTGGCCGTCGGTGATGGAGATCACGTTGGTCGGGATATAGGCCGACACGTCGTTCGCCTGGGTCTCGATGACCGGGAGAGCGGTGAGCGAACCGGCGCCGTGGGCGTCGTTCAGCTTGGCCGCGCGCTCCAGCAGGCGGGAGTGGAGGTAGAACACGTCGCCGGGATAGGCTTCGCGGCCCGGCGGGCGGCGCAGCAGCAGCGACATCTGGCGATAGGCCACGGCCTGCTTGGACAGGTCGTCGTGGATGATGAGCGCGTGCATGCCGTTGTCACGGAAATACTCGCCCATGGCGGTGCCGGTGAACGGCGCCAGGAACTGCATCGGCGCGGCGTCCGAGGCGGTGGCGGCGACGACGATGGAATATTCCAGCGCGCCCTGCTCCTCGAGCACCTTCACGAACTGCGCGACGGTGGAGCGCTTCTGGCCCACCGCGACGTACACGCAATAGAGCTTCTGGCTCTCGGGGGCGTCGCCGGCGTTGAGGGGCTTCTGGTTCAGGATGGCGTCGAGCGCCACGGCGGTCTTGCCGGTCTGGCGGTCGCCGATGATCAGCTCGCGCTGGCCGCGGCCGATCGGGATCAGCGCGTCGATGGCCTTGAGGCCGGTCTGCATGGGCTCATGCACCGACTTGCGCGGGATGATGCCCGGCGCCTTCACGTCGACGCGGCGACGCTCGGTGAACATGATCGGGCCCTTGCCGTCGATCGGGTTGCCGAGGGCGTCCACGACGCGGCCGAGCAGGCCCTTGCCGACCGGGGCGTCCACGATGGCGCCGGTGCGCTTGACCGTCTGGCCTTCCTTGATCTCGCGGTCGGAGCCGAAGATCACGATACCGACGTTGTCGATTTCGAGGTTCAGCGCCATGCCGCGCGTGCCATTCTCGAACTCGACCATCTCGCCGGCCTGGACATTGTCGAGGCCGTAGACGCGGGCGATGCCGTCACCGACGGAGAGCACCTGACCGACCTCGGAGACCTCGGCCTCCTGGCCGAAGCCCTGGATCTGCTCTTTCAGGATGGCGGAGATTTCAGCGGCTCGAATGTCCATCAGCGGACCTCTTTCATCGCATGCCGGATAGAATTGAGTTTGGTCTTGAGGGAGGCGTCGACCATGCGGGAGCCGAGCTTCACGATGAGACCACCGAGGATGGACGGATCGACGGTGACGTCGAGGTTCACGTCCTTGCCGGTCTGTTGCGCCAGCGCTTCCTTGAGCGCGGCGAAGTGGGTGTCGCTCAGGGGAGCGGCCACCGTCACCTGCGCCGTCGTCTCGCCGCGCTGGGCGGCAACGAGGGCGGCATAGTCGGAAATCATCCGGGGCAGCGCGAAGAGACGGCGATTCTGCGCCACCAGCTTCACGAAATTCCCGGCAAGACCGGAAATCTCCGCCTGACCAAGAACCGCGGTGATGGCTTTGAGCTGCTCCTCGGCCGAAAAGACCGGGCTCTTCACCAGCCGCGCCAGATCCGCGCTTTCAGCAATCATGGCCGACAGTCGATCGAGATCCGCCTTAACGGAATCGACGGCGCCGGCCTCCCTCGCCAGTTCGAACAGCGCGGTCGCATAGCGCCCCGCCATGCCTGACACGATCGTATCCGCCACCCCGCACCTCTCTCGGACTTCCAGGGCCGGTCACGCACCTTGCGTCACCTCTCCCCAAGCCCTTGATCTGTTGGGAATAAAATTATGCGACCTCGCGAGGGGGCTGAACCCGTCCCTCGAAATCCCGGAGTGCCTAACACAGGCGGATCAAGGCGGCAACATGACGGGAGGATGGCGCATAGGCCGCATTGCCGCACCGCGTCAGGCTTGACCGTAACGCAACCCGCGTCAGGGCCTCAGCTTTGGCCGAGAAACTGCCTGAGCTCCGCCGTCTGAGGATTCGCAAATACATCTTCAGGCGGGCCGATCTCGTGCACGCGGCCCTGGTGCATGAACACCACCCGGTCGCACACTTCCCGCGCGAAGCGCATCTCGTGCGTGACCATGAGCAGGGTCATGCCCTCCTCGGCCAGCTTCTTCACCACGGCCAGCACCTCGTTCACCAGCTCGGGATCGAGGGCGGAGGTGATCTCGTCGCACAGCAAGGCGAGCGGCTTCATGGCGAGCGCCCGCGCGATGGCGACGCGCTGCTGCTGGCCGCCCGAGAGTTCATCGGGGTAGGCATCGAACTTGTGGGCAAGGCCCACCTGCTCGAGGCGCACCCGTGCCTCGGCCTCGGCCTCCTTCTGCGACACCTTCTTCACCACCATGGGCGAGAGCATCACGTTGCGCCCCGCGGTGAGGTGGGGGAACAGGTTGAAGCCCTGGAAGATCATTCCGACCTTCAGCCGGAGCGCGCGCAGGTGCACCTCGTCCGGCAGGAGCTGGGCGCCGGCGACGGTGATGGCGCCGTCATTGATGGTCTCCAGCCCGTTCACGCAGCGCAGAAGGGTCGATTTGCCCGAACCCGACTTGCCGATGATGGCGATGACCTCCCCGGCCGCCACGTCGAGGTTGATGCCCTTCAGCACCTCGTTCTGGCCGAAGCTTTTGCGGACCTCAGTGATGGTGATGAGCGACATTCAGCTTCCTTTCGAGAAGCTGGCTGCTCTTCGACAGAGGCCAGCACAGCACGAAATAGATGAGGGCGGCGAAGCCGTAGACGGTGAACGGCTCGAACGTGGCGTTGGTGATGATGGTGGCGGCCTTGGACAGCTCCACGAAGCCGATGATGGAGGTCAGCGCCGTGCCCTTCACCACCTGCACGGAAAAGCCCACCGTGGGCGGCACGGCGATGCGCAGCGCCTGGGGCAGCACCACGTAGCGCAGTTGCTCGAAGAAGCTCATGGCCAGCGAGGAGGAGGCCTCCCACTGACCCTTCGGAACGGCTTCCACGCAGCCGCGCCAGATCTCCGCGAGGAAGGCGGAGGTCCACAGCGTCAGCGAGACGAACGCCGCCGCCCAGGGCGAGACGTCGAGGCCCATGAGCGGCAGGCCGAAGAAGATGAGGAACAGCTGCATCAGCAGCGGCGTGCCCTGAAACAGCTCGATGTACAGATTGGCCGCCCGTTGCAGCCACACCTTCCGGGCGATGCGGCAGTAGAGCACCACGAGGCCCAGCACGCCGCCGCCGACGAAGGCGAGGATGGAGAGCAGCACCGTCCAGCGCGCGGCGAGGAGGAGGTTGGAGACGATGTCCCAGGTCGTGAATTGGGTCATGTCGCCTTCCTCCGGCGGGGAAAGAGAACCAGCCCGAGCCCCCGCATCACCTGGCGCAGCAGCACCGCCAGCAGGAGATAGAGGAGGGTCGCGACGATGTAGGCCTCGAAGGCCCGGAAGGTGCGTGACTGGATGAAGTTGGCGGCGAAGGTCAGCTCCTCCACCGAGATCTGCGAGCACACCGCCGAGCCGAACATCACGATGACCATCTGCGAGCTGAGCGCCGGCCAGATCTTCTGAAGGGCCGGCACCAGCACCACATGACGGAACGTCTGGATGGGGCTCATGGCGAGGCTCGCGCCAGCCTCGAACTGGCCCCGCGGCGTCGCCTCGATGCCGGCGCGGATGATTTCGCAGGCATAGGCGCCGAGATTGATGACCATGGCGAGGATGGCCGCCTGCATCTCGGTGAGCCCCACGCCGACCGCCGGCAGGCCGAAGAAGATGAAGAACAGCTGGATCAGGAACGGCGTGTTGCGGATCAGCTCCACATAGGCCGAGACGATCGGCCGGAGCCAGCGCGGCCCCAGCGCCTTCGCCCAGGCGCAGGCGATGCCGAGCCCGACGCCGAGCGTGCCGCCGACCACGATCAGCTCCACGGTGATGGCGACCCCCTTCGCCAGCACCGGCCCATAGTCGGCCAGGGATGAGAAATCGAAACTGTAGGCCATGTCCGGCTGGTCCCCCGATGGCGCCGCGCCCGTGGATCGCCCCCCGCCCGGTCACGAGCGGGGAGCGATGTCCTCAGAGGTCCTTCGGCAGCGGGGCGCCGAGCCACTTCTCGGAGATCTTCTCCAGCGCGCCGTCCGCCTTGGCGGCGGTGAGGATGGCGTTGACCTTCTCCAGCAGCTTCGGCTCGTCCTTGTTCAGGCCGACGAAGCAGGGCGAGTTCTTGATGAGCACCTTCACGGTGGGCTTCTTCGGTGGATTGCGGGCAAGGATGGCGGCAGCCACCACATTGCCGGTCGCCACCACCTTCACCTGGCCCGAAAGGAAGGCCGAGATGGTGGAATTGTTGTCCTCGTAGCGCTTGATGTCGGCGGTGGGCGGGGCGACCTTGGTCAGTTCCAGGTCTTCCACCGAGCCGCGGGTGACGCCCACCGTCATGCCGGCGATGTCCTCCACCTTCTCCACCTTCACGTCGGCCGGGCCGAAGATGCCGTTGAAGAAGGGGGCGTAGGCCACCGAGAAGTCGATCACCTTCTCGCGGTCGGGGTTCTTGCCGAGGCTGGAGATGACGAGATCGACCTTCTTGGTCTGCAGGTAGGGGATGCGGTTGGCGCTCGTCACCGGCACCAGCTCCGCCTTCACGCCCAGGCCCTTGGCGATGAGGTTGGCCACGTCGATGTCATAGCCCAGGGGCTTGAGGTCGGTGCCCACCGAGCCGAACGGGGGAAAGTCCTGCGGGACGGCGATCTTGATGACCCCGGCCTTGAGGATGTCATCGAGCGCTTCCGCCTGGGCGGGGGCGGCGGCAAGGCCGAGGGTCAGCGCGCCGCCGAGAGCGGCTGCGGCCAGGGTCCGGGAGAGGAAAGATCTGCGGGTGGCCTGCATGGCGGGACCGAAACTCCTTGGGCGGCGCGTTAAGCGCCATCAGCCCAACGGAGCAAGGGATATGCCAGCGTGCCCCAAATACCGCCGCGCACAGGCGCGGGCGGACCAACCCTTGCGGGCAAGGCCTTCCAGGCCGAACCCAACAACGCAAAATGCCCCGCCCGAGCATTCGGACGGGGCACTTGCCTAAAGTCTAAGCAGATGCCGAACGGTGCGCCGTTCGGCATCTGCTCGGGTCAGTTGGCCTGCGAGGACTTGTTGGGCGTCGCCGGGAAGGCGGCGTTCTTCACGGTGCCCTTCATCAGCTCGACGGCGAGCTTCAGCTGGGTGTCGTCCTTCGGATCCGGCGGGACGTAGGAGGGCGAGCCGGTCTGCTCGTCTTCGCCATTCTTCAGGTGGCCCTTCAGCGAGGCTTCGCCACGCGTGGAATCCGTGGTCACGCCCAGCTTCTGCTTCATCTCGTCCGGCAGGTCCTGCACCAGCACGATGTCCGGCTCGATGCCCTTGGCCTGGATGGAGCGGCCCGACGGGGTGTAGTAGCGCGCCGTCGTCAGCCGCAGCGCGCCCTGCTGGCCGAGTGGGATGATGGTCTGCACCGAGGCCTTGCCGAAGGTGCGCGAGCCCAGGACGGTCGCGCGCTTGTGGTCCTGCAGGGCGCCGGCGACGATCTCGGAGGCCGAGGCCGATCCGCCGTTCACCATCACGATCACCGGCTTGCCCTTGGTGAGGTCGCCGCCACGGGCGTTGAAGCGCTGCGTCTCTTCCGGGTTGCGGCCACGGGTGGAGACGATCTCGCCGCGATCGAGGAAGGCGTCGGACACCGCCACCGCCTGGTCAAGCAGGCCGCCGGGGTTGTTGCGCAGGTCGATGATGTAGCCCTTGATCTTGTCCGGGCCGATCTTCGCGGTCAGGTCGTCGATGGCCTTCTTCAGGGTCTCGAAGGTCTGCTCGTTGGTGAAGGAGTTGATGCGGATGTAGGCGATGTCATCCGCCTCCACGCGCGAGCGCACCGTCTGCAGCTTGATGGTGTCGCGCACCAGCTTCACTTCGATGGGCTTCTCGGTGCCCTTGCGCAGGATGGTGAGGGTGATGGGCGTGTTCACCGGCCCGCGCATCTTGTCCACCGCCTCGTTCAGGGTCATGCCCTGAACCTGGTCGCCGTCGAGCTTGGCGATGAGGTCGCCGGACAGCACGCCGGCCTTGGCGGCGGGGGTACCCTCCATGGGGGTGACGACCTTCACCAGGCCGTCTTCCATGATGACCTCGATGCCGAGGCCGCCGAACTCGCCGCGCGTCTGCACCTGCATGTCGCGGTGGTTCTTCGCGTCCATGTAGGAGGAGTGCGGGTCCAGCGACTGGAGCATGCCGTTAATGGCCGCCTCGATCAGCTTGGCGTCATCGGGCTTCTCGACATAGTCGGCGCGCACGCGCTCGAACACGTCGCCGAACAGGTTGAGCTGCTTGTAGGTATCCGACGACGCGGCCTCGGCCGCGGTCCCGAGGATGAGCCGTGGCTGGACCGCTGCAACCGCCACGAGGGCGCCAGCCGCCACGCCAAGAAGAAAGAGAGACGTCCGACGCATTATCCACGTACCTTCTGAATGTCCGTTGCCGCCCACCAAGGCGTGGGATCGATCGAGGACCCGTCTTTTCGGAACTCGACATACAATTGGGGCTGTCCCGTGGCCGTTCCCGGCGACGGTGAGCCGTTCTGGGCGGATGCGCCGCTACCCCCCGGACCGCGCTGCACCGTGCCCCCCACGGTGCGGGACAGGCCCCCCATGACCCCCACCGGCTCGCCCGCGAGGACGAACTGGCCGAGGTCCACGGTGATCCGTTCCATGCCTGCCATCAGAATATGGTAGCCACCGCCCGCGTTGATAATCAAGAGTTGGCCATAGCTGCGGAAGGGGCCGGCATAGACCACCCAGCCGTCCGCCGGGGCGCTCACCGGGGCGCCGGCCCGGGTGGCGATGGTCATGCCCTTCTCGCTACCTCCCACCCCATCCGCCGCGCCGAAGGTCCGCACCGTCACGCCGGCGACCGGAAGAGGCAACAAGCCTTTGGCCTGCGGGAAAGCGATGGCCGGCGTCAGGCGCGCCGGATCTTTCAGCGCGGCAAGGTCAGGCCGCCCGGCTTCCTGGGGGCGCGTCACCGCCTGCGCGGCGTCGGCAGCCCTCGCGGAAGGGGCCACCTCATTCTCAAGTCTCGTCACGAGATCGTGCACATCGCCAGTGGCCTTGGCGACGCTTTCGGCCTGCGCCTTGTCGCTGGACGCGACCGGATGCTCCTCCGCCTGCCGCTTCTGGCGCTCGCCCACCAGCGCAGCGAGGCGGCGGCTGTCCTCGTCGAGGTCGGCGCGCAGGGTGGTGAGGCGGTCGCGGGCGGCGGCGAGCTCGGTGCGCACCCGTGACAATTCGGAAAGATCGGAGGCCAGCGTCTCCGCCTCCACCCGCAATTCCGGCAGAAGCGCGCCGAGCAGGATGGCCGAGCGCACCGCATCCAGCGCATCGTCCGGGCGCATGAGGATGGCGGGGGGCGGCTCCCGCCCCATGCGCAGCAGCGCGGCCAGCACCTGGGCGAGGACGCCCCGGCGTTTGCCCAGCGAGGTGTTGAGATCTGCGGCGGAACGATCCAGCTGGGCGATGCGGCCTTCCACGTCGATGAGCTGCTGCTCCACCGCGCGGGTGCGGGCGGCGGTGTCGAGCAGCATCTGGTTGAGACGGCCGCGATCGCCCTTGGCGGCCTCGAGATCCTCGCGCAGCTGGCGCTGCGCCTCCTCGGAGCCTTTCACGTCGGCCCTCAGGGCGTCCGTGTCGATGCCGGAGCGGTTGACCGGCGGCGGCAGCGGAACAGCCGGGGCGGGCGCGCCCGGCTGGGCGATGGCCGCGGGAACGCGAAGCCACGGCGCCGCGGCCACAAGGGCCGCAGCCAGCGTCAGGAAGATCAGGACCGACCGGGGCATCATGAACCGATCCTCAACGAACAGGGTTGAGGATCGGTAAAGCCCAAGCCGATCCCGGGCGGCTGTTCGGGCTCGCGCGCCCTCAGCCCTCCATGCTCTCCAGCTCGGTGATCATCCGGTCGATGAGGTTGAGGCCGGTCTGCCAGAAGGCCGGGTCGCGCGCGTCGAGACCGAAGGGCGCGAGCAGCTCCGCATGGTGCTTGGTGCCGCCCGCCGCGAGCATCTCCAGATACCGTTCCGCAAAGCCGTCGGACGCCTTCTCGTACACCGCATAGAGCGAGTTCACGAGGCAGTCGCCGAAGGCATAGGCGTAGACGTAGAAGGGGGAGTGGATGAAGTGCGGAATGTAGGTCCAGAAAGTCTCGTAGCCCGCGCCGAGGTGGATGGCCGGGCCGAGGCTCTCGCTCTGCACACCCATCCAGATCTCGCCGATCTTCTCGGAGGTCAGCTCGCCCTGCCGGCGCTCGGAATGGACGTTGCGCTCGAAGGTATAGAAGGCGGTCTGGCGGACCACCGTATTGATCATGTCCTCCACCTTCTGGGCGAGCATGATCTTGCGGGTCCTGGGATTTTCCGCCGAGTCGAGCAGCTTGCGGAAGGTCAGCATCTCGCCGAACACGGAGGCGGTCTCCGCCAGCGTCAGCGGGGTCGGCGCCATGAGCGCGCCCTGCCGGGCGGCGAGCACCTGGTGGACGCCGTGGCCCAGCTCATGGGCGAGCGTCATCACATCCCGCGGCTTGCCCTGGTAGTTGAGCAGCACATAGGGGTGCGCCGACGGCACGGTGGGATGGGCGAAGGCGCCGGGTGACTTGCCGGGGCGGACCGGCGCGTCGATCCAGGACTTGTCGAAGAAGGTGCGGGCGATGTCGGCCATCTTCGGCGAGAAGTTGCCGTAGGCGGTGAGCACCGTGTCCTTGGCCTCGCCCCAGCCGATGTCGCGGCTTTCCACCTTGGGCAAGGGCGCATTGCGGTCCCAGAACTCCAGCCGCTCCTTACCGAACCAGCGGGCCTTCAGCGCGTAATAACGGTGCGACAGGCGCGGATAGGCCTCGCGGATGGAGGAGACCATGGCGTCCACCACCTCCTTCTCCACCCGGTTGGCGAGGTGGCGGGAGGAGGCGACATCGGGGAAGCCGCGCCAGCGGTCGGAAATCTCCTTGTCCTTCGCCAGCGTGTTGGTGATGAGCGTGAACAGGCGCAGGTTCTTGGAGAACGTATCCGCAAGGGCGAGGCCGGCGGTGCGGCGTACCTCCTCCTTGGTGTCCTGCATGAGGTTCAGCGTGGGCTCGATGGCCAGTTCCTGCCCGTCCACGTTGAAGCGCAGGGAGGAGATCGTCTCGTCGAACAGCCGGCTCCAGGCGCTGCGCGAGGGGCTCGACTTCTCGTGGAACAGCTGCTCGATCTTGTCGTCGAGCTGATAGGGCTTGTCCTTCCTCAGATCCTCGATCCACGGCCGGTAGTGGCCGAGCGCCGGATCGGCCATGGCGGCTTCCAGTGCCGCGTCGTCGAGGCGGTTCAGCTCCAGCGTGAAGAACAGGAGATGGGTGGACGAATCGGTCAGCCGCTCCTGGATGTCGCCGTAGAATTTGGCGCGGGCCGGGTCCGAGGTGTCGCCGGCATAGACCAGGCTGCCATAGGAGGCGATGCGGCCGAGGAGGTCGTCCACCGCCTCATACCGCCTCACCGCCTCGGCAAGCGCCGCGCCGGCACCGGGCGCTGTGAGGATATCGGAGAGCTTGCCCTTGTAGGCGGCCTCGAAGGCCTTGCACTCGGCATCGGCCTTGGTGATGTCGGCGGCCAGCTCCGGCGCGTCCATCCCGGCATAAAGGTCGGTGAGGTTCCATTCCGGCAGCGTCTCGGTGGCGGAGGCGGTGGCTGCGGCGGTCTGGGCGGCGTGACGGGCGGCGGCAAAGGCGCTTTCGAAATCGTGCGAACGAACGGGCATCGCCGAAATGCGGGCAATGGCGTGCGGGAGACTGTGCGGCATGGAACCTCCGGAAACGGCGGCGCGGTCCATTTCGGTCACACCGCTCCTTGCTTCGATCGTGGCGGACAAAATCGCCGCAATGGCTCCGCGCCGCAAGCCGGGTCGAAGCGGGCGCCAGCGGCCGGCGTCGGAATGGGCTGAACTTGGGTCAGGGGTTCTTAACCATCACCGCCCAATGTCGGGGACGAATCCCCCGTACCGAGTCGCCCGCCACTCCATGTCTTCTTCCCTCCTCATCGTCGAAGACGATTCCGAAGAGGCGCGCCGCCTCGAACAGGCGCTCACCCGAATGGGTTACCGCTGCACCGTCGCGCAAGACGGCGACACGGCCCTTGCCCTGCTTGCGGCGGAGCGATTCGACGCGGTGCTGCTCGATCTGGTGCTGCCCGGGCTTGATGGCATGGGCGTCCTCTCCGCCCTGACGGCGGCGGGGGACGAGACCCCTGTCGTCGTTCAGGTGACCTCCGCCGGCCTGGACGCCGCCGGCGGCGCCATCCGGGCGGGCGCCCGCGATTTCGTGGTGAAGCCGGCCGGCGCGCTGCGCCTGGAAGTGGCGCTCACCAATGCCATCGCCCTCGGCCGGGCCTCAGGCGGGAGCCGCCCGGTGGTCCGGCAGGCGGGTGCGGTCGCAACTCCGGATAATGTGATCGCGTTTCCGTCCCACGCGGCCCAGGCGCGCGCCGCCGGTGCTGCGGATGCGGCCATCGGCGCCACCTTTGCCCATCTGGATGCGTCCGGCCATGCCCGCAGGCTGGACCAGATCGAGGCGGAAGCCATCCGTTTCGCTTGCCATCTCTACGGCGGGCGAATGGCGGAGGTGGCGCGGCGCCTCGGCATCGGCCGCTCGACGCTTTACCGCAAGCTCGCGGAGCTCGACGGCGCAGAGGTAGAGACCAACCACCAACTGGAACCGTCAGCGGCGCAATTTGTTGCTGCCGAGTGACAAGGCACCACAAACCCGGCATTCGCCCAAGCTTGTGAGTTGATTGGCGCCGTCCGGCACGGCACCAACACAAGAAGTGGAGGCGAGGAGAGCATCATGGGCATCGCACAGCGTGAGGTTAGCGTCGCGGGCACGTTGTGCCGGCTGATGAGCGCTGGCCTGGTGGGGCTCTCCCTCGGCATCGCTCCGGCGGTCGCCTCGCCGAACGGCGTTCCCGTGACCGCCAATGCGGGCATGGGCACGGGTGACGTCGGCCCCGGTGATGCCGCACCCTCGTCCGCCCGCGCCACGGGCGGCATCGATGGTGCCGGCAATTCCGCCGCCCCGCTCACCACGCCCCTGCCGCCCGCCGCCGCACCGGCTTACGCGCCCGCAGTCACGCCCCGCGCTTCCGCGCCCTCGACGGTGGCGTCCCCGGTTCGGGGCGGCGTCGATTCCGCCGGCGATGGTGCCGCGCCGGCCGCGGTCCAGGTCAATCCGACCCCCGCCCAGCCGGCTCCGGCCCAGACTGCGACGCCTGCTCCCGCGACGCCTGCCCCCGCCACTCCTCCCTCCGTGTCCCAGCCGGTGGTGGCCGCCGATCCGCTCGCGCCCGTGGGCGAGGCCATCGCCGCGCTGATCGCCACGCCCGAGGCCGTCACCACCTCCAAGAAGGAGCAGGAGGCGCTGGCGGCGTTCTACGGCGCCCGCCAGAACATGCCGGTGTTCGTCTCCGACACCGGGCTCGACGTGCGCGGCAAGGCGGTCATCGCCCGCCTCGACGCGGCCGGAGAGGACGGGCTCGATCCCTCCGATTATCAGGTTCCGCTGCCCAAGCGGGGCGCCACCGCCGCCGATCTCGCCCGCACCGAGCTGAAGATCGCGGTCGCGGCCATGACCTATGCCCGCCATGCGCAGGCCGGCCGCTTCGATCCCGGCCGGATCTCCTCGCTGGTCACGCCGGTGCGCGACATTCCCGACCCGACCGCAGCCCTGACCAAGGTCGCCTATGCGCCCGACGCCAACGCGGCCCTCGCCGCCTTCAACCCGCCCCATGCCGGCTACAAGGCGCTGAAGGCGCAGCTTGCCAGGGCCAACGGCAGCGCGCCCACCATCCCCGCCATTCCGCCCGGCCCGCAGGTGAAGCCCGGCGCCAGCGATCCGCGCATGCCCACCCTGCGCGCCCGCCTTGGCGTGACCGAGCGTCCGGGCAACGATCTTGTCTACGATCCGACGCTGGTGGATGCGGTGAAGGCGTTCCAGGAGTCGGCGAAGATCAAGCCCACCGGCATCATCGGACCGCAGACCCTGGCCGCGCTCAACGTGGGCGCCACCGGCGGCGGCGGCAGCCTGCGCAACGATGTCATCGCCAATATGGAGCGCTGGCGCTGGCTGCCGCGCGACCTCGGCGAAAAGAACGTGATGGTGAACATCCCCGAGTTCATGGTGCGCATCAACCAGGACGGCCGGGTGATCCACGAAACCCGCGTGGTGGTGGGCAAGCCGGAAACGCCGACGCCGCTCCTCACCCGCGAGATGCAGTACATCGTGGTCAATCCGGCCTGGAACATCCCGCCGAGCATTGCCCGCAACGAGATGATGCCGCTGCTGCGCAGCGACCCCGGCGCCCTGGCCCGCCGCGGCATCCAGGTGGTGCGCAACGGTTCGGGCGGCTATTCGTTCCGGCAGGATCCGGGCGAGCGGAACGCTTTGGGGCGCATCAAGTTCATGTTCCCCAACGACCACTCGGTCTACCTGCACGACACGCCGTCCAAGGCGCTGTTCCAGAACGACCGCCGCGCCTACAGCCACGGCTGCGTGCGCGTTTACGAGCCGCTCAAGTTCGGCGAGGTCATCTTCGACATGGGCCTGCCGGGCGACACCTGGAGCGAGCAGCGCATCGCCAAGATGTTCGGCGGCTCGGAGCGCTACATCAATCTGAAGCAGCGCTTCCCGGTCCACATCGTCTATTTCAATGCCTTCGTGGACGGCTCCGGGCGCCTCGTGATGCGCGAGGATCTCTACGGCATCAACGCCGCGACCAAGACGTTCCTCGGGCTCGACGGCAAGCAGCGAATCGCCGACAGCGCGACGCCCAAGACCGCGCCCCGCGCGCGCTGAACGCGCTGGGAACGCAACCGACCGTAAAGGCCCGCTCCGGCGGGCCTTTCTTTTTTATCAATGCGTTAACTCGGCCACCCGCCACGGTTCCGCGACAACCTGCCGCGATTTTGTCGGAAAAGTCAGCGCTACTGCCCCTTGCCTGATGCGCCACGGCCACAGCCCCAGGTCAGGCTTGGCACGTTTTCGCCATACTCCGCCGCTACTCACGGGACCGTGACCGAAGGCGAGGCCCGCTGCCCTCTTCGGCGCGCTGGGGGAGCCGGGTGTCAACGCACCCTTAACCGAACCCGACAAGACTCTGTCTCCATCGCTTCGCGGCAACAGTCGCGAAGCCCTTGAAATCTGAGCCTCGGGTTCGAGACATTGGCCATCCGCACCACGCCTGCAACCGCCCGCCCCCCGCGCCGCTGCCGCGGCCCTCGCGGTCGGTCCGCCTTTCAGGCGTTCCTCCCGGCCCTCGCCATGGCGGGAAGTCTCGTCCTCGCCGGCACCACTTCGCTGCAGAATGCGGTCGCCAACGGCGACACCCGCACCATCACCCTGCACCACACCCATTCCGGCGAAAACGGCAGCTTCACCTTCAAGAAGGACGGCCGCTACGACCCGGCGGTTCTCGCCCAGCTGAACCATTTCCTGCGTGACTGGCGCAACCAGAAGTCGACGCAGATGGACCCCCAGCTGTTCGACATCGTCTGGGAAGTCTACCGGGAGGTGGACGCCACCGCGCCGATCCAGATCGTCTCGTCTTACCGGTCGCCGGAAACCAACTCCATGCTGCGCTCCCGCTCCAGCGGCGTGGCGAAGTTCTCCCAGCACATGCTGGGCAAGGCGATGGACTTCTACATTCCCGGCGTGAACCTCACCGATCTGCGCGTCGCGGGCCTCAGGCTCCAGCGTGGGGGCGTCGGCTTCTATCCCACCTCCGGCTCCCCCTTCGTCCATATGGACACCGGCAGCGTGCGCCACTGGCCGCGCATGAGCCACGACCAGCTCGCCCGCGTCTTCCCGGACGGCAAGACCGTGCATGTGCCCACCGACGGGCGCCCGCTGGCGAAGTATGACGTGGCTCTGGCCGAGCTCCAGGCGCGCGGCTCCAAGCCCGGCGTGGGCGTCGCAAGCGGCGGCAAGAGCAAGAACTTCTTCGCCAGCCTGTTCGGCAAGAAGGATGCGGAGGACGACGAGGGCGGCGAAGCCCCGGCCGCGGCCTCCTCAACGGTGGCCTCCGCCGAAGACAGCGCACCCCGCGAGACGCCCGCCGCCGCGCCGGCCCGCGCGGTCCGCATGGCGTCCACCACCATGCCGATTCCCCCGACCCGTCCGGCGGAGATCGTCGCCGGTGCCATGGTCAGCGCCCAGGCGACGCGCAACGGCTTCCTCGCCCCGCTGCCCCTCCCGCGCCCGGCGGAGGCCGATCGCGGGACGCGCACCGCCAGCCTCGGCGCGGCGCCCGTGCCGCTGCCCTCGGTCATCACGCGCGGAACGGACGGAGAGACGGGGCCGGTTCTCGGCTACGCCTCGGCTGGTTCGATGATGGATCAGCGCATGCCGCTCACCGGCGGCTTCATGGCCGGGGCACACGGGCACACGGCCTCCGTCGCGACCGCGCCGGTGGCCGCAAGCGCCCCCTCTCCCGGACGGCAGCGCACCAAGCTGTCGGAAATCGCCTTCGGGCGCCTGTTCCTGTCGCCGAGCCTGTCCAACGAGCTCTACCTGCGCGTGCCGGAGATGCGGCAGCTGGCGACCTTCATGGCGCCGCCGCGCGAGGTGGTGGCGACAGCCTTCTCGCGGGATGGCTCGTTCGGCCTCAAGGCCCGCTTCGCCGGCACCGCCGTGGCGGACCTGCCGACCTATGTGTTCCGTGCGCCGCAGGTGGCCTACAACACCTCGCGCATGTGAGCGAGGGCGTGTGAGCGAGGCGAGCGGGGTTCCCGCCCGCCGCCGTCAGACGAAAATGCCGAGCGCCTGCATATAGAGATCCACGATGGCCTCGTGCTCCTTGCGCTCGTCCACATCCTCCTTGCGGATCTTCAGGATGGTGCGCAGCGCCTTCACGTCGAAGCCGTTGGCCTTGGCTTCGGCGAACACGTCCTTGATGTCGTCGGCAATGGCCTTCTTCTCCTCCTCGAGGCGCTCGATGCGCTCGATGAAGGACTTGAGCTGTTCCTTGGCAAAGCCCGCGGGGGAATCTGTCACGTCTTCCGCCACCTGGACGGTCTCCTTGGGTTCCGCCGCGCGTCCGTCGAGGCCATGCCGGGGCGGCGCGCGGGTCAAAGGGTGGAGCCGTCGCGGCTCCGGAGGGAAAGCTGATAGAGGCGGGCCGAACGGCGCGCGTCAAGGATGCGTCCCCGCTTTCCACCCTGTCCGCAATCCACAAGGGGGCCGCCCATCGCTGATGGAAGCACTTTCGTGAGCAAAGCCCCCACCCTGAGTATGGCCCTGGGTACCGTGGTGCTGACGATCGGGGCGCTGGCCATGGGCGCCTCCGTGCTGTTCGTGCGGCTCGCGGACGTGGGACCGTTCGCCAGCGCCTTCTGGCGGGTGGCGCTCGCCCTGCCGCCGCTGGCGCTCTGGGCCGCCCTCGCGGAGGGAGCGCGCGCCTTCCGGCCCGACCGGCTCTCGCTGCTTGCCGGCGCCTTCTTCGCCGGAGATCTCTTCTTCTGGCACCTCGCCATCCTCGGCACGACGGTCGCCAATGCCACGGTGCTCGCCACCACCTCCCCCTTGTGGATCACCGCCTTCGCCGTGCTGGTGCTGCGCCAGAAGGTCTCCCGTGCGGGCCTTATCGGCCTCGCGCTGTGCATCGCGGGCGCGCTGGCGCTCGTGGGACGATCCTGGCAGTTCGACCCGCAGCATCTGCCCGGTGACGCGGCGGGACTGGCGACGGCGGTGTTCTTCGCGGGCTATTTCCTCGCGGTGAGCCGGGCGCGCGCGGCGCGCGGTGCGGCGGCCATCACCTTCGTCTCCACTGCCACCACCGCGCTGCTCCTGCTGATGGTGGCGCTCGTCGCCGAGCCGACCCTCTGGCCGGCCAGCACCGGCGGCGCGGCGGCGCTGGTGGCGCTGGCGCTCGTCTCGCAGGTGGGCGGGCAGGGGCTGATGGCGGTGGGCCTCGCCGCCGTGCCGCCGGCCTTCGGTGCCCTCGTCTTCTTCCTGGAGGTCGCCTCCGCCGCCGTGCTCGGCGCCCTGCTATTGGACGAGCCGCTCACCGCGCTTCAGGCGGCGGGCGGCGCCTTGATCCTCGCCGGCATCGTGGTCGCCCGGCCCCGCGCGCGAAAGGCGCGCAGCGCGGTTCCCCCACCCGCCACCGGCTACCGGGAGGGCAGGCATTGACGCCCCGCCGCGCAGAGGGCACACAACAGCCCATCATGCCCTTCGCTGCCACGCTCTTCCGCTTCGACGGCATGCCCGAACCCTGCGCGTCCGGCATCCCAACTCCGGAGCGGCAGGCCCGCCGTTCGCCAAGAAGTCCTGCGCCAAGAAGTCCTGCGCCAAGACGCCGTTCGCCAAGACGCCTCGCGCTCCTCGTCGGCGCCACGCTCGCGCTCGGCATCGGCGCCACCCTCGTGCCGACCCCCGCTGCCGCCGAATTCCGGCTGTGCAACCGCACCCAGAGCCGGGTCGGCATCGCCCTCGGCTACAAGGAAGGCGACGCCTGGGCCACCGAAGGCTGGTGGAATGTCGCGGCCAACAGCTGCGAGACGCTGCTGCGCGGCGACCTCGCTGCCCGCTTCTATTACCTTTACGCGGTGGATTACGACCAGGGCGGCGAGTGGGCCGGCAAGGCCTACATGTGCACGCGGGAAAAGGAATTCACCATCAAGGGCGCCGAGGACTGCCTCGCGCGCGGCTTCGACCGCACCGGCTTCTTCGAAGTGGACACGCAGGAGCAGAAGTCCTGGACGGTTCAGCTCACGGAATCGAACCAGTCCAAGCAGAGCCAGGCCCCTGCCCCTCTGCCGCCGCCGGTGCCCCGCGCGAAGCCCTGAGACGGGTCAGATTCCGCGCCCCTCGACCTTGATGGTCAGCTGGCTCTCCAGCTCGCTGGCTCCATCGAGGCGCGGATTGACCGCCAGCGCCTGACGCACCGCCTGCAACGCGCGCTTGTCGTCACCGAGATCACGCATGATGAGGGCGAGGCCGTAGAGCATGGCGAAGTGGCGCGGCTCGCGCGCCAGCACCTCCCGCATGTCCGCGAGGGCCGCTCCGTAATCGTCGCGCAGGTAGAAGATGGTCGCCCGGCGGCTGAGCGCGCCGATATAGTCGGGCTCGATCTCGATCACCGAATCCAGGAGCTGCAGGGCGAGCTCCGTCTCCTTCGCCTCGGCCGCCGCAGCGGCGCGGGCCATCAGGAGGTCGGCGCTGGGGCTGCCGGAATCGCCGAAGATCTGGTCCAGCCGGTCGGCGATCATCTTGGCGCTGCGATCGTCGGGGGCGACCTTGAGGGCGGCGAACAGGCCTTCCACCTGGCTGCGCTTGTCGCGGGGCAGGCGCGGCCGCGCGGGAGCCGGATCGGACGGGGCGGCGGCCGGAGGGCCGGGCTGCGGCATGGCCTTGTCGCCGCGCAATTGCTGCGCCTGCGCGAGGCCGCCGAGCATCGCAAGGGATAGCGCGGCGGCGAGGCCGAGACGGGCGGCACGGAGCGTGCGGCTGGCGGAAGCGGAATGCATCGCACGAGACATCATCGGCGAAGTGTCAGCCGCGACAGGGCGGCCGTCAACAGCCGCGCCGGCCACGGGGAGGCCCCGGGCCGGCGCGGCAGATCACATTTGCTCAAGAACCGACAGACCGGCCGAGGCCGGACGGGCTGATCAGCCCTGGCGCGCCTTGTAGCGCTTCTGGGTCTTGTTGATGATGTAGACGCGGCCCTTGCGGCGCACGAGACGGTTCTCGCGGTGGCGGCCGAGCAGCGACTTCAGGGAATTGCGGATCTTCATGACAAACTCGCTCGTGTCGAAATTCGGGGCCGACCGCGGCGCGCTTGCCGCGCGGCCTATCGACACCGGGAATTGCATCGGAGCCGGCGTGATAAGGGGCCGGAACCGCGATGTCAATGCGAGCAGCGGATTCCCGCCCCGCCCCTTACGCCCGGTGGTAGGGATGCCCGGCGAGGATGGTGACCGCCCGATAGATCTGCTCCGCCAGCATCACGCGCACCAGCTGGTGGGGAAAAGTGGCCGTGCCATAGGCGATCATGAGGGATGCCCGCGCCCGGACCTCTTCCCCCAGCCCGTCCGCTCCGCCGATGACGAAGGCAAGGGCGGCAAGCCCGCCATCGCGGTCCGAGGCGATGCGACGGGCGAAGTCCTCGCTGGAGAGATGGCGCCCACGCGGATCGAGCACCACGATGCCGGCACCCGCCGGGATGCCCGCGAGGAGCGCTGTGGCTTCCTCGGCCATGCGGTCCTCGGCGCGGCGCGCGGCGGATTCAGCGATCTCGATCATGTCGCATGGGCCAAGCCCCAGCGGCCGGCCGGCGGGGCGGATGCGATCCACGTAGCGGGTCACGAGCTCGCGCTCGGCGCCGGCTTTCAGCCGGCCGACACAGGCGAGGACGAGGCGCACGTCGTCTAGAAACCCGCGGGAGCGCGAAACCGCATCAGGAGCGGGGCGTCCCGGCCCACATCTTCTCGATATTGTAGAAGTTGCGGACCTCGGGTTGGAAGACGTGGACGATCACGTCGTTCGCGTCGATGAGCACCCAGTCGCAGGCCGGCTGGCCTTCGACTCGCACCTGCTTGATCCCCACCGCCTTGAGCGCCTCGATGAGGTGCTCGGCGATGGCGCCCACATGCCGCTGCGAGCGGCCGGAGGCAACCACCATGTAATCGGCGATGGAGGTTTTGCCGCGCAGGTCGATGGAGACGATGTCCTCGGACTTGTCGTCTTCCAGCCGGGCTTGGACGAGGGCGAGGATTTCCGCAGCGTCGGGAAGCGCCTCGGAAACCTTGGCGTCTGAAACCGTGGCGGGCGGTGTCATCTCAGCGGCCGCCAGAAGTGCCGTCGTGGACAGGGGTCCAAATCCTCTCGCTCAAGGCGACGGTCCAAACCGCCGCACCCCCTCAGAATGCCTGCAAATCAATGAATTTTCAAGACCTGTGGCGAGCGGTCTCGATTCGGCGGCCTTACCGCACCCCGCGCGCGGCCCGGATTCCCGTTGAAGACAGGGGGGATTTCAGCCCGTGGAGGAATACCCAGGCGGGCGGCGCGCAGTCCGCCAGGAGGCGGGCCTCATGCTCGCCGAGACGATAGCGCGCCAGCGCCTGCGCAGCCGGAGAGGCGGTGGCGGCGAGGCTCTGGCCCATGCGATCCACCACCGCGATGGGCACGAGATCCGCGATGCCCCGCCAATGCTGCCAGCGGTCGAAATGGGCGAGATTGTCCGCCCCCATGATCCAGACGAAGCGCACGCCCGGCAGCCGCCGCACCAGATAGGCCAGCGTCTCGTAGGTGTAGCGGGTGCCGATGCCGGCCTCGAAGCCGGTCACATCGATGCGCGGATGGCGCGCCACCGCGCGGGCGATGGCGATGCGCTCCTCCAGTGGCGGCAAAGCGCGATTGTCCTTCAGGGGATTGCCCGGCGTCACCAGCCACCACACCCGGTCGAGGCCGAGCCGGCGCAAGGCGAGGAGGCTCGCTGCCCGGTGCGCGCCGTGGGCGGGATTGAAGCTGCCCCCGAACAGCCCGACCCGCAGGCCCGGCGTGACGAAGGGCAGACGCCGCGCGGCACGCGGCGTCACGGGCTCCACGACGGGGCCGTAGGATGTCACGGGCGGGTCTGTCCCGACCCGTGAATGCGGTACTTGAAGGAGGTGAGCTGCTCGGCGCCCACCGGGCCGCGCGCATGCATTCGCCCCGTGGCGATGCCGATCTCGGCCCCGAAGCCGAACTCGCCGCCATCGGCGAACTGGGTGGAGGCGTTGTGCAGCACGATGGCGCTGTCCACCTCGGCGAGGAAGCGATCGGCCGCCGCCGCATCCTCGGTGACGATGGAATCGGTGTGATGAGAACCGTGCGCCTCGATATGGGCGATGGCGTCGCCAACCCCGTCCACCACCTTCGCGGCGATGATGGCGTCGAGATATTCCGTGTCCCAATCCTCGGGGACGGCGGGCTTCACGCGCCCATCCACCGCCTGAACCTCGGCATCGCCGCGGATCTCGCAGCCGGCGTCGATCAGAATCTCCACCAGCGGCTTGAGGTGCGTTCCGGCCACCGCCCGGTCCACCAGAAGCGTCTCGGCCGCGCCGCAGACGCCGGTTCGACGCATCTTGGCGTTCAGCACCACGGTCTTCGCCATGTCGAGGTCGGCCGCCTTGTCCACATAGACGTGATTGATGCCGTCGAGATGGGCGAAGACGGGCACGCGGGCATCGCTCTGGACGCGGGCGACGAGGCTCTTGCCCCCGCGCGGCACGATCACGTCCACGGTGTTGCCAAGGCCGGCCAGCATGTGGCCGACGGCCGCGCGGTCCGGCACGCTCACGAACTGCACGGCATCCTCCGGCAGCCCGGCGGCCGTGAGGCCGACCACTAAGGCCCGGTGGATGGCGCCGGAGGAGGCGAGGCTGTCCGAGCCGCCACGCAGGATCACCGCATTGCCGGCCCGCAGGCACAGCGCAGCCGCGTCCGCCGTCACGTTGGGCCGGCTCTCGTAGATGACGCCGATGACGCCGAGCGGCGTGCGCACGCGCTCGATGATGAGGCCGTTGGGACGGGTCCAGCGCTCGGTGACGAGGCCGATGGGATCGGGAAGCGCGGCCACCTGCTCCACGCCCTCGGCCATGGCCTCCACCCGCGCGGGGGTGAGGGTGAGCCGGTCGAGGAAGGAGCCGGTCATGCCGTCCGCCGTGGCCTTGGCCACATCGTCGGCATTGGCGGCAAGGATCTCCGGCGCAGCCGCGCGGATGGCGGCGGCGGCGGCATGGAGCGCCTGCGTCTTCTGCTCCGGCGCGGCGAGGGCGAGGGTGCGTGCGGCGGCGCGGGCGCGCCTGCCCATGTCGCGCATCATTGCCTCCAGTTCCGCCGGCGGCACGGAGCGACCCGCAGAGGCGGCGGCATCGGTGCGGAGGGCGGAGGCGGTGGGCATGGCGGTTCTCGTGACGGCATGGACGATGTTGCCCCTATAGATAGGGGCGCCGCCTTTCCCTAGCACGTCATGCGGACGATGCGACAGGTCCGCGCGGTGCCGGCTCCTCCCGGACTTGTCAACGGATGGCGGCCCGCAAGCGTGGCAAGAGGCTGGCCATGTCGTCCCGCTGCGAGGCCCCATGCGCGCATTCATCCTTGTCCTTCTCGCCGGCCTCGCCGCCGCTCCGGCCGCCCATGCGCAAGCCGGCCAAGGCCAGACCCCCCAAAAACCGGAGGGTCCCCTGCCCCACGCCCGTCCCGCACGGGGCGGCGGAACCATCGCCGAGGCGACCCTGGTGGGTCCGACGGCCCGCTACCGGCATTTCGTGCTGGGTGCCCCGGTGGAGGCAGCCGGCCTCTCGGTGCGCATGCGCGACGGCCGCGTGCTGCTTCTGCGCCTGCCCGACGAGGAGGTGTTCGAGGACCGGCGCCCGCGCTTGGCCGACCTGGATGGCGACGGGCGCGACGAGGTGGTGCTGGTGCGCTCGTCCAGCCGCACCGGCTCTGCCCTCGTGGTGGTGGGCGAGCGCAACGGCGCCCTCGCCGTCATCGCGGAAGGCCCGGCCACCGGCGGACCCCAGCGCTGGCTGAATCCGGCGGGCATTGCCGATTTCGACGGCGATGGCCGTCTCGACATCGCTTATGTGCAGCAGCCCCATGCGGTGGGACGCCTGCGGGTGTTCACCCTGCGCGGCGGCGCACTGGTCGAGATCGCCGCGACCGGCGACACCTCCAACCATGTGGCGGGGTCCCCGGAGATGGGCCTTGCGGCGGTGGCGGACTTCGACGGCGACGGCGTGGCGGATCTGGCGGTGCCCAGCTTCGACCGCCGGCGCCTGCGCTTCCTCGCCTTCAAGGGCGGGGTGCACGAGATCGCCTCCCGTCCCCTTCCGGCGCCCGCGGCGGGGGATTTCACCCTCGCCACCGTGAACGGCAAGCCCGCCGTAGACGTCGCCCTCGCCGGCGGCCGCCGCGTGACGCTCACGCCCTGAGGCGAGGGACCGCATCCGTCTCCAGGTGCCGCCGCCCTCCTCCGTCCCTCACTCCACCCCGAGCGCCAGATCGTCCCGGTGCACCATCTCGGAGCGCCCCTTCACCCCCAGCAGCGCCTCGATCTCCGAGGTGGAGTGCCCCATGATGCGGGCGGCGTGGGTGGAATCGTAGGCGACAAGGCCGCGCCCGACTTCGGCACCGTCGGGGCCACGCAGCACCACGGCGTCGCCGCGGTCGAACAGGCCGTCGATGCGCTTCACGCCGGCCGGCAGAAGACTCGCCCCACGCCGGAGCGCCGCCACCGCGCCGTCATCGAGATGCAGCGTGCCGCGCGGCTCCAGCGCCCCGGCAATCCAGCTCTTGCGGGCGCGCACGGGATTGGCGGAGGTGAGGAACCAGGTGCAGCGCCCGCCCTCCATGATGCGCTTCAGCGGATTCTTCACATGGCCGGAGGCGATCACCATGTGGGTGCCGGCGGAGGTGGCGATCTTGCCAGCCTCGATCTTGGTGCGCATGCCGCCGCGCGACAGCTCGGAACCTGCATCCCCCGCGATGGCCTCGATCTCGGCGCCGATGCGCGGCACCACCGGGATCAGCGTCGCGTTGGGGTCCTGCGCCGGCGGGGCGGTATAGAGGCCGTCGATGTCGGACAGCAGCACCAGCAGGTCCGCGCTCGCCATGGTGGCGACGCGCGCCGCGAGGCGGTCGTTGTCACCGTAGCGGATTTCGGTGGTAGCGACCGTGTCGTTCTCGTTGATGATCGGAACGGAGCGCAGCTCCATCAGCCGGCCGAGGGTGGAACGCGCATTGAGATAGCGGCGGCGCTCCTCGGTATCCCCCAGCGTCAGCAGCACCTGCCCGGCGGTGATGTTGTAATGGCCGAGGATGTCCGCCCAGGTCTTGGAGAGCGCGATCTGCCCCACCGCGGCGGCGGCCTGGCTGTCCTCCAGCTTCAGCGGCCCGGACGGCAGGCCGAGCACGGTGCGCCCCAGCGCGATGGCGCCGGAGGAGACCACCATCACCTCGCAGCCCTTGGCGTGCAAAGCGGCGATGTCCTCCACCAGCGAGGTCAGCCAGGCGAGGCGCACCCGGCCCTGCGCCCGGTCCACCAGAAGGGCCGAGCCCACCTTGATGACGATGCGGCGGAAATCGGCGAAGGCGGGCGTCTTCGCCGGCGCGTCGGCAACGGACTCGGACGAGGCGGACTCGGAAAAAGCCATGGACCTGTGAACCGGCAGGGCACCTCAGGCGTGCGCGCGGCGCACGTCGGTGCGGGAGAATTCCTCCCCCTTGAAGAGGAGGGGCACATCATGCGCCTTGGCCACGGCATAGGCCATGCAGTCCCCGAAGTTCAAGCCCGCCGGGTGCCGGCCCTTGCCGAAGCGGTCGAAGGCGAGGCTCGCGATCTCGTGCATCTTGAGCGAGAAGGCCACCGGGTGGATCGACGGGCGGCGCGCGAGGGCCTCGACAAACGGTCCAGCCGCCTCACCGATGCGGCTGGACAGGACCAGCCGCGTTTCAACAAGCATGGGCGTCCCGACAAGGGCCTTCGCGCGCGCGATCGCCCGCGCGAAGGCGTCCGCCTCCGGCTCGCCGAGCGCCATGGCCACGATGGCCGACGTGTCCAGCGCGATCATATGGGCAGGCCATATTCGTCATACATATCGGAGTGGTCGGAGACCGCCCCCTCCTTCGCACGCTGCGCTGCAGAGCGAGCGAGTTGGCGCAAGGCCTCATATTCGGCCTGCTGCTCGGGCGTAAGCGCGGTGTCGGAGGACAAGGCCGCGTCGTAGGCCCGCAAGGCGTTCACGACGACCTCGGTCACCGGCCGCCCCTGCCGGCGCGCCAGCCGCTGCGCCGTCTCAAACGCCTCGTCGCTGCGGATGTTGAGCTGTCTTGCCATGATGCTAGCATCTCCTTTCGAGATGCTAGCAAAAATGCCTGTCCGTGTCGCGCTCGCGTCGCAACGCGCTCAGGGCCGCCAGCCATCGCGCGGCGCGGCCTCTTCCTTCTCGACGCCGCGGGCCTCCTCCACCACCGAAAGAAGCGCCCTCAGCGCCTCCGGCACGCCTTGGCCCGAGGTGGCGGAGAGGAGCAGCGGCTTCTTCTTCGCGGCGCGCTGGAGACGCTCCTTCTGCTGCTTGAGCAGTTCGGGCGAGAGGGCATCCACCTTGGAAAGGGCGACGATCTCCGGCTTCTCGTCGAGCCCGTTGCCATAGGCGGCCAGCTCGGCGCGGACGGTCTTGTAGGCTTTGCCGGCATGCTCGGACGTGCCGTCCACCAGGTGCAGCAGCGCGCGGCAGCGCTCCACATGGCCGAGGAAGCGGTCGCCGATGCCGACGCCCTCGTGGGCGCCCTCGATCAGGCCGGGAATGTCGGCGAGCACGAACTCGCGCCCGTCCACCCGCACCACGCCGAGGCCGGGATGCAGCGTGGTGAAGGGATAATCGGCGATCTTGGGCTTCGCCGCCGTGGTCGCAGCGAGGAAGGTGGACTTGCCGGCATTGGGCAGACCGACGAGGCCGGCGTCGGCGATCAGCTTCAGGCGAAGCCAGATCCAGCGTTCCTGACCTTCGAGACCGGGGTTGGCGCGGCGGGGGGCCTGGTTGGTGGAGGTCTTGAACTGGGCGTTGCCGAAGCCGCCGTTGCCACCTTCCAGAAGCTTGATGCGCTGGCCGACCTCGGTCATGTCGGCGAGGATGGTCTCCTCGTCCTCATCGAGGATCTGGGTACCGGCCGGCACCTTCAGCACCACATCGGCGCCCTTGGCGCCGGTGCATCTGGCACCCCGGCCGTGGTCGCCCTTCTTGGCCTTGAAATGCTGCTGATAGCGGTAGTCGATCAGCGTGTTGAGGCCGTCCACGCACTCGATCCACACGTCGCCGCCCCGCCCGCCGTCGCCGCCATCGGGACCGCCGAACTCGATGAACTTCTCGCGCCGGAACGAGACGCACCCTGCCCCGCCGTCTCCGGAGCGCACATAGACCTTGGCCTGATCGAGGAATTTCATGGGTTCGAGGTAGACGCGCGCAATGTGGAACGCAAGGGGAGAAACCCCCTTTGACCTTTCCCGCGCGCCGGACCAAAAGACGAACATGAGCCCGCGCACCGTCGATGTCCTGCTCCCCCTCGGCCTCGACGCCGCCTATTCCTACCTCCTGCCCGAGGGGATGGAGGTGTCGCCGGGCGACCTCGTACATGTGCCGCTTGGTACCAAGAGTGTCATCGGCGTGGTCTGGCCGCGCGCGCAGGCGGCCGGCGGCAAGGCGGTGGAGGCCGGCAAGCTGAAGGCGGTGAAGGCGAAGCTCGATTACGTGCCGCTGCCGCCCGACCTCATCCGGCTGATCGACTGGATGGCCGACTATACGCTGGCGCCGCGCGGCATGGTGCTGCGCATGGCGCTGCGCCACGGCGAGAGCCCCGGCGCGGCGCGCGAGCGGGTTGGCGTGCGCCTCTCCGGATCAACACCCGCCCGCATGACGGCTGCCCGCGCGCGGCTTCTGGACACGCTCGCGGACGGCTTCGTGCGCGGCAAGACCGAGGCCGCGCGGGAGGCCGGCGTCTCCCCCTCCGTGGTGGACGGACTGGTGGATGACGGCACGCTGGAAGCCGTAGTGCTTCCCCCCGAGCCCGCCGCCTACCCACCCGATCCCGACCATTCCGTGCCAGAGCTCTCGCAGCCGCAGGCGGAGGCGGCAGAGGCCATGGTCGCGGCGGTGAAGGCGAAGGCTTTCTCCGTCCATTTGCTCGACGGCGTGACCGGCTCCGGCAAGACGGAGACCTATTTCGAGGCGGTGGCGGAGGCGATCCGCGCCGGACGGCAGGCGCTGATCCTGCTGCCGGAAATCGCCCTCACCCAGGCCTTCCTCGACCGCTTCACCGAGCGCTTCGGCGTGAAGCCGGCGGAATGGCATTCGGGCGTCTCCACCCGACGCCGCGCCAAGGTGCTGAACGAGGTGGCCTCGGGACAGGTCAAGGTTGTGGCGGGGGCGCGCTCGGCCCTGTTCCTGCCCTTCCGCGATCTCGGCCTCATCATCGTCGATGAAGAGCACGACCCGGCCTACAAGCAGGAGGATGGCGTCTGTTACCACGCCCGCGACATGGCAGTGGTGCGGGCGCGCCTTGCGTCGGCACCCATCGTGCTGGCCTCGGCGACGCCCTCCATCGAGACCGAGGTGAACGCCCGGCGCGGCCGCTACCGACGGCTCGCCTTGCCCGTCCGCTTCGGAGGCGCCAAGGTGCCCGGCCTCTCCCCCATCGACCTGCGCCGGGAAGGCCCGCCGCGCGGCCGCTGGATCGCGCCGCGACTGGAAGCGGAGATCAACACGACGCTGGAGGCCGGCGAGCAGGCGCTCCTTTTCCTCAATCGCCGGGGCTATGCGCCGCTCACTTTGTGCCGCTCCTGCGGCCACCGGATGCGCTGCCCCTCCTGCACCGCCTGGCTGGTGGAGCACCGCTTCCGCCGCCGCCTCACCTGCCACCATTGCGGCTATCAGGCCCCGGTGCCGGAGAAGTGCCCGGCCTGCGATGCGCCGGACAGCCTTGTCCCAGTCGGGCCGGGCGTGGAGCGGCTTCAGGAGGAGGTGCAGACCCTGTTCCCCAACGCCCGCGCCCTCGTCCTCTCCTCGGACCTTCTGGGCGGGGTGGAGCGGATGCGGGCCGAGCTTGACGCGGTCGCCAAGGGCGACGTGGACGTGGTGGTGGGCACCCAGCTCGTGGCCAAGGGCCACAACTTCCCCGGCCTGGCCCTCGTGGGCGTGGTGGATGCGGATGTAGGCCTCGGCCATGGCGATCCCCGCGCCGCCGAGCGGACCTTCCAGCTGGTGCATCAGGTGGCGGGGCGCGCCGGGCGCGGCAAGGCGGAGGGGCGGGGCTTCATTCAGACCCACATGCCCGAGCATCCGGTGATGCGCGCGCTGGTGACGGGGGATCGCGATGCCTTCTACGACGTGGAGATCGCCTCCCGCGAGGAGGCACAGCTTCCGCCCTTCGGCCGCATGGCCGCGCTCATCGTCTCGGCCAGCGAGGCCCATGTGGCGGAGGGCCATGCCCGGCGCCTGGCGGTTTCCGCCCCCATCGCACCGGAGGTGCGCATCCTCGGCCCGGCGGAAGCGCCCCTGGCCCTGCTCCGCGGACGCCACCGCTGGCGGCTTCTGGTCCGCACGCCGCGCAATTTCGATCTGCCCGCCTATCTCAGTGAATGGCGGGCCGTGGCACCGAAGGTGACGGGCAACATCAAGGTCGCCATCGACGTGGACCCGCAGAGCTTCCTGTGAGCGGCACCATCGACGACACCATCGACCGCCCTGCCGCCCGGCTCCTCGTGCTGGATGGCGAGGACCGGCTGCTGCTGTTCCGCTTCGCCTATGCCGAGGGCGCCCTGGCCGGGAACGTCTATTGGGCACCGCCCGGAGGGGGGCTGGAGCCGGGCGAGACCTATGAGGCTGCCGCCTGCCGCGAGCTTCTGGAGGAAACCGGCCTCGCCATCACCCATCCCGGCCCCGCCGTCGCCCAGCGCACGGTCTCGTTCGTGATGCCGGACGGGCGGCGCGTGCGGTCGGACGAGCGCTATTTCCTCGTGCGCGCGCCCGGCCTTGTGGTCTCGTCCGCCGGCTGGTCGGAGGATGAGCGCAAGGCGCTGGTGCACCATGCGTGGTGGACGAGGGACGCTCTGTCTTCCCTCACCGAGCAGGTCTGGCCCGAGGATGTCGCTGCCATCCTGGCCGAGGCGGGTATCTGGCGCTGATGGTGCGTCAATGCCGGCGTCACGGCCCCGCTTGCTCGCGGCGCGGCGTTGGGCACAATCCGCCGCCATGCTCGCCCTCGCCGAATCAGCGGACCTCTCCCTCGCCCGGATCGACCTCCGGGGCGCGGAACTGGAGCTTGACCCCTCCGGTGCCCTGCTCTGGCCGGACGAGCGGCTGATGGTGGTGGCGGACCTGCACCTCGAAAAGGGCTCCGCCTTCGCCCGGCGCGGACAGATGCTGCCGCCCTACGACACCCTCGACACGCTGAAGCGCCTCTCCGCCGTCGTTGCCCTGCACCAGCCGCGCATGGTGATCGCGCTGGGCGACAGCCTGCACGACCGCTGGGCCGGCGAGCGCATGGCGGACCCGCTTCGCGACGAGATTCGCCGCATCCAGACCGGCCGCACCTTCATCTGGATCGCCGGCAACCACGACCCCCTGCCCCACGATCTCGGCGGCGAAGGTACTGCCATGCTCGCCCTCGGCCCGTTGCTGTTCCGTCATGAGCCGGAAGAGGGGCCGGCGCCGGGCGAGGTTTGCGGTCATCTCCATCCTGCGGCGCGCGTCGTGACGCGGGGACGGGGCGTGCGGCGCCGGTGTTTCGTCACCGATGGCAGCCGGATGATCCTGCCCGCCTTTGGCGCCTATGCCGGCGGGCTGAGCGTCGCCGATCCTGCCATCGCCCGTCTGTTCCCGGCGCGACGCTTCACCGCCCACCTGCTCGGGGCGGGGCGCACCTATGGCATGCCTGCTTCCGCCTGCCTCTGACCTGAGGGACGCTCAGCGCCGGCGGCGGATGCGGACATAGAGCGCGCCCTCCCCGCCATGGCGGCGCCCGGCGGATTCGAACCCCACCACCACGGCCCGCAGGTCCGGTTCTGCCAGCCACAGGGGCACCGCCCGCTTGAGCACGCCCCGGCCTTCGCCGAAGGCCGGGCCTGAACTCATCAGGCGTTCGGGATCACCCTTGCCGGTGATGACCAGAACCAGCGCATGGCCGCTCGCCTGCGCCTCCAAGAGGAACAAGCGCAGCCGGCGATGGGCGGCCGCCTGGGTGAGGCCGTGCAGGTCGAGGCGGGCATCCACCTCGGCCCCGCGCGTGAGCCGGCGGCGGGTCTTCGGCTCCAGCGCCGCGAGCGGCGGCGGCGGAGGCGCTGCGGGGGCGGCCACCTTGGGTGGAGTACCGGCCTTGGCTCTGGATTTCGGCTTCGCCTCCGGCGCGGGCTCGACCACCTGCGGAGGCTCCGGAGCCGGCGTCACCGGCGGCTGAGCCGCGACTGGCCTTTCGGGGCGGAGGCGCTTCACCGAGCGCACCACATGGTCCCAGAGCGCGCGCTCTTCCGCATCGAGCAGCCGGCGGCGGCCGCGGCGGCTCATGGCGCGCGGTCCGCGAAGCGCGGCACCAGCAGAGTGAATTTGCCGGCATGCCGCAGGCGCCCCGCCACCGCGCCCGCCGCATCGCCGGCCCCGAAATAGAGGTCCGCCCGCGCCGGACCGACGATGGCGGAGCCGGTATCCTGCGCGATCATCAGCCGGCGGAACGGCTCGGCCGTGCCGGGAGCGGACAGCGGCAGGTCCGCCTCCACGAAGATCGGCGTACCATAGGTGTGAAGCTTCCGGTCCACCGCCAGCGACCGCCCCGCCGTGAGCGGCACGCCCTGCGCGCCCATCGCGCCCTGATCGTCGCCCATGGGCAGGACCTTGAAGAACACGAAGGATCGGTTCTCCCGTCGCAGCGCGCGACCGGCGTCGGGATCAGCCTCCATGAAGGCGCGGATGCGCGCCATGGACATCTCCTCCCGCGGGACGAGCCCCCGCTGGATGAGCAGTCGCCCGACCGGCAGATAGGGCTGGCCGTTGAAGCCGTCATAGCCCAGCCGCAGGATGCGGCCATCCGGAAGGCGGATGCGCGCGGAGCCCTGGATCTGCATGAAGAAGAGATCGATGGGGTCGCGAAGCCACGCGACCTCCAGCCCGCGGCCGGCCAGCGCGCCATCCTCGATGGCGGCGCGGTCGTGATAGGGCACGAGTGCGCCACCCTCGCGGCGGAAGGCCGGACCGGAATTGGGCGTCGGGCCGGGCGCCGCCATGATCAGATCGTCGGGGCGTCCATAGACCGGCACGTCGAAGCCGTTGCCGGGCTGGAGCGCGCCCGCCACTTCCGGCTCGTAATAGCCGGTGTAGTAGCCGCCCTCGCCGCCGTCCGGGATCACCCGCCACGGCCGGAAATTGGCCTCGAAGAACAGGCGGGCGAGGCGGGGCGCCGGTATCGACGGGCCGAGGCGAGCGGCGGCGGCGCAGGCATGGCGGAGGCCGCGCGCGAGCGTCGGCGCGGAGGCCGGACCCACCTCGGCCGGCGGCGTCTTCAACGCCGCGCAGCTGGCGCGAAAGGTGGCGAAGGCGGCGGCGTGGTCGTCGGCCGCCCACCCGTCGAGGGCAGCGAAGGCCACCGGCTCGAGCCGGGCGCCGGGCACGGCCGGAACGACGGGCTGGAGCGACATGGCCGGCAGGTTCGAGCGAGAGACAACAGGTTCGGCGGCGACAGCGGGCGTCATGGCCGCTAGCGCGGCGACGATACCGGCGAGGGCCGGGCGCCGCACGCCGGCTATGACGGCGCGCGCCGGAGCCATGGCCTACTGGGCGGCTTCCGTGGCCACCAGCTTCCAGTTGGGGTCGCGCGTGCCGAGATCCCGGGCGAACGTCCACACGTCGGTCACATCGGCCACCATGTCGGGGCTGCCGTCCACCACCGTGCCATCCGGACCGCGCGTGACGGAAATGAGCTTGGACACAAAGCGCACGGTCAGCTGCGCGTTGGTACCGCGCACGGTCACATCCTGCAGATCGGCGGACTCGATGGAGACGAAGCGCGATTCCATCGTCTCCTTGCGGCTCTCGCGATCGGCGATGGCGGCGACGAAGCCGTCATAGACGTCCTTGGCCAGAAGATCCTTCAGCTGGCGACGGTCGCCGGCGGCGAAGGCGTTGACGATCATCTCGTAGGCCGCGCGCGCGCCGGTCAGGAAGTGCTTGGCGTCGAAGTCCGGCTCGACGCGGGCGATCTCATCGAGGGCGGCGGCGGTCGCGGAGCCCTCCGCCGCGACACCTTCCCAGCGGAAGGCCGCAGGCTCCACCTCGACCGGCGACGGCGCGCCCGGCGGCGTTCCGTTGCGCTCGGGCAGGCTCACGACATTGCCTTCCGGCGTCGGCTGAGGCGGACGAGCGGTATCGCGGGAATAGGGATCGTAGGGCGGCCGCTCGCGGCCCGTCCTCTGCCCCAGAACGCTGCGCAGCCGCACGAAGATGAAGACCGCGAGGGCCAGGAAGATGATCGTGTAGATATCGAACACTGCGCTTCGCCATGCCTCTCGGCGCGCCAGTGACCGGCCCGCCAGGTTGCCTCGATCCATCGCGCCCGCCCCGCGCGCGCTTCCGGTCCACCAGCTTATGTACGTCGAAGCTGCCGTATCGCCAGCCCCTGCGCCTACGAAGCGCACCTTTTTCGGTGAAAGCTTAAGCCACTGCGGCCCCCCGCGCCACCTCCCGCCGGAAGGATCGCCAGTGGCGTGGTCGCGTTGACCTCGGGTAGGCACTGACTTACAGTCATTCAAAACGATTAGATTTCGGCCAAAGAAGCCGAAAGTCAGGGAGAGAGACACCATGCGCCGGTTTCTGATGGCGGGGCTTGCCCTCGCCGCATCGACTTTTGCCGCCATTGCGCCGAACGCTGCCACGGCGGCTTACCCCGATCGCCCCATCACCCTCATCGTGCCGTGGAATGCCGGCGGCGGGACGGACGCGGTGGCGCGCATCGTCGCCTCGCTTCTTGAAAAGGATCTCGGACAGCCGATCGCTGTGGTGAACCGCACAGGCGGCCAGGGCGTGGTGGGCCATCAGGCCATCGCAGATGCGACACCGGACGGTTACACCATCGGCATCATCACCGTGGAAATCGGCATGATGCACTGGCAGGGCCTGACCCAGCTCACCGGTGCGTCCTACACCCCCCTCGCCCTGATGAACGAGGACCCCGCTGGCGTGCAGGTGCGGGCGGATGCGGCCTACAAGACGCTCGATGACCTGATCGCCGACATCAAGGCCAACCCCGGCAAGTTCAAGGCCTCCGGCACCGGTCAGGGTGGCATCTGGCACCTTGCCCTTGCCGGCATGCTCTCTTCCCTGAAGCTCGATCCGAAAAGCGTGCCTTGGGTTCCCTCCAACGGCGCGGCGCCCGGCCTTCAGGACCTGGTGGCGGGCGGCGTCCAGGTCGTCACCTGCTCCATTCCGGAGGCGCGCTCGCTCATCGACGCCAAGCGGGTGAAAAGTCTCGCCATCATGGCGACCGAGCGCTCGAAGCTGATGCCCGACGTTCCCACCCTGAAGGAAGCCACCGGCAGCACCTGGACCATCGGCGCATGGCGCGGATTCGCCGCTCCCAAGGGCCTCGACAAGGCGGCCTCGGACAAGCTGCAGGCGGCCCTCAAGAAGGTCTACGACAGCAAGGAATACCAGGAGTTCCTCACCAATCGCGGGTTCGGCGGGCGCTATGCGGACGGGCCCGGCTTTGCCGAGTTCATGGCCAAGGCGGATGCCTCGCTCGGTGCCGTCATGAAGGAAGTCGGCCTCGCGAAATAGCCGCGGCTGCTCAACGCGGCGGCCCGCGCCGCCGCTCCCTTCCTGCGACGCCGGAGCCGCATCATGCGCTTCAGTGACCTGATCCTCGGCCTGCTGCTGCTCGCCGGGGCTGCCATCTTGTTCTCGGCGGCATCCGGCCTGCCGCCCATACCTGGACAGGCCTACGGCGCGGATGTCTTCCCCGTGCTGACGGCCGCGGGCCTTGCGGCCTGCGGCTTCATCCTCGCGGTGGGCTCGGTCCGCGCCGGACCGTTCCCACTCGCGCAGGCGACATGGGTGCGCACGCCCGGTGCCAGCTTCAGGGCGGCGGCGACGATCGCGCTTGTCCTCGCCTACATGGTGCTGACGCCGCTCATCGGCTTCGTCGCCACTGCGACGGTCGTCCTGACCGGCCTGTTCGTGCTCGTGCGGGTCCCGGTGGCGCAGGCGATCGGAATCGCGCTGGCGACCGCGCTTTTCACCTATTTCTCCTTCAACATGCTCCTGCGCGTACCGCTGCCGCGCGGCCTCGTGGAGGGCTTCCTGCCATGAATGCCGTGCTCGCAGGTCTCGATCTCGTCCTTCGCTGGGACGTGATCCTCACCATTCTCGTCGCGTCCGCCTTTGGCCTCGTGGTCGGTGCCATCCCGGGCCTGACGGCGACCATGGCCATCGCCCTCCTGGTGCCGATCACCTTCTTCATGGACCCCATCCCCGCCGTGGGTGCCATGATCTCGTGTTCGGCCATGGCCATCTTTGCGGGCGACATTCCGGCAACGCTCATGCGCATGCCCGGCACGCCCGCGTCGGCCGCCTATTCCGACGAATGCTACGCCATGACCCGCAAGGGCGAAGCGGAGGTGGCGCTCGGCGCCAACGTTCTGTTCTCGGCGCTGGGCGGCCTGTTCGGCACGGCGATCCTCATCGTGTCGGCGCCGCTTCTGGCGGAGATCGCGCTCGGATTCTCCTCGTTCGAGTATTTCTGGCTGGCGCTGATGGGGCTCGCGTGCGCCATCTTCATCGGCTCGGGCTCGCCGGTGAAGGGGCTGGTGTCGCTCTTCCTCGGGCTGTTCGTGGCGCAGATCGGCATCGACAATCCGGCCGGCGTGCCGCGCTTCACCTTCGGCAACTCGAACCTGCTCGGAGGCGTGGATTTCATCCCCGCCATGATCGGCCTGTTCGCCATGTCGGAAGTGATCCGCACCATGGCCGCCGGTGCGCCGGACTGGTCGGTGCGCCAGACTTCGCTCGGCAATCCGCTGAAGGGCTGGGGCCGGCTGATCGCCCGATACTGGCCGCAGCAGATCCGCGGCAACATCACAGGGACCGCCATCGGCATCCTGCCCGGTGCCGGCGCGGACATTGCCGCCTGGGTGTCCTACGCCATGAGCCGGAAGTTTTCGAAGACGCCGGAGAAGTTCGGCACCGGCCATGTGGAAGGCATCATCGAGAGCACCTCCGCCAACAATGCCGCGCTGGCGGGCGCGTGGGTGCCGGCGCTGGTGTTCGGCATTCCGGGAGACAGCATCACGGCCATCGTCATAGGGGTGCTCTACCTCAAGGGCCTCAATCCGGGACCGACCCTCTTCCTGAACAATCCCGAATCCATCTACGCGGTCTTCATCATCTTCATCATCGCCAACCTCGCGATGATCCCGCTCGGTCTTGCCGCGCTGAAGGCGGGAACAGCCCTGCTGCGCTTTCCACGGCGCATCCTCATCCCGCTCATCCTGCTGTTCTGCATCGTCGGCGCCTATGCCGTGAACAACTCCGCCTATGGCGTCGTGCTGATGCTGGTGTTCGGCGTGCTCGGCTTTCTCATGGAAGAGCACGACATTCCCATCGCTCCGTGCGTGCTTGGCATCGTGCTCGGCAAGATGCTGGAGGACAGTTTCGTCACCTCCATGATCAAGGCGGACGGCAACCTCCTCGCCTTCTTCGAACGTCCCATCGCGGGCGGACTCGGCGTCCTCACGCTGCTTGTCTTCTGCCTGCCTCTCTGGGGCGCACTGAAGCGGTGGCGCGGGACCGGGGCCTGAGGCATCCGGGAACCGCACCGGCGCCGCTGCGCTTGAGGTCCTGCCGGTGCGTGCGGTTCCGGCGCGCTTGCGTCCCGGACACGCTTGGCGCAGTAAAAGCTCTCTACCATCGGACTCATCAATGGCTCCCACTGTCCTGCTAGCGGATATCGGCGGCACAACCACCCGGGTCGCCCGGGCCGGCGCCGACGGCATCCCGTTCGATGTCCGGCTCGAAGCCAACGATTCCTACGCCTCCCTCGAGGACCTGCTGGGCACCTATCTGGCGTCCGTCAGCGGCGCCGCCCCTACCTGCGGCGCGCTGGCCGTGGCTGGCCCCATCGACGGCGACGACGTGCGGCTCACCAACCGCAACTGGCGCTTCTCGACACAAAAGCTCGCGGCCGGCCTCTCGTTCCAGCGGCTGACGGTGCTCAACGACTTCGAGGCCTTCGCCCACGGCCTGCCGCTGCTCACCCGCGACGACCTTCTGGAGGTCGGCACCGGCCGCGCCGTCGCCGGCGCGCCCATGCTGCTGTCCGGTCCGGGCACCGGGCTCGGAACCGCGATTATCCTGCCCCGCGAGGCAGGCTATGAGGTGCTGGCAAGCGAGGCCGGCCACATGCGGCTCGGCGCGGTGACCACCGACGAGGCCCGTATCGTCGCCCATCTGGTGCGCGATCTCGGCCCGGTGTCGGTCGAGCATGTGCTCTCCGGTCCCGGACTGGTGCGGCTGCATCGCATTCTCTCCGGTGAGAGCCTGTCCTCCCACGCCATCATCAAGGCGGCGCTGGACGGTCAGAGGCAGGAGAAGGAGAGCTGCCACATCTTCCTGCGCCTGCTCGGCCGGGTGCTGGGCGATCTGGCCCTCGCCATCGATGCCAAGGGCGGTGTCTTCGTCGGCGGCGGCGTGGGCCGGGCCATGGCGCACCTGTTCGCCGAAAGCCCCTTCCGCACCGCGTTCGAGGAGCACCCGCCCTACCACGACCGCCTCGCGCAGATTCCCATCAACGTGGTGATGCACGCCACGCCGGGCCTCGTCGGCATCGGCGAGATCGGCCGCCGCCTGCTGGTGGAGTGCTGACCGAAGGGTGGACGGTCAGGCGGCGGCGCGGGCTTCCCGGCCGCAGAAGGCAGCGATGAGATCGGCCAGCTCCCGCGCGGCGGAACAGGCGTTGCTCGCGGCCCGCAGGGCGAGTTCCGTGGGCGGGATGGGCGGCCAGAGATCGGACGACGGCAATTCCCGCAGCCGGGAATTGAGGGCCAGGTCGCTCAGGACCGTCACGCCCAGACCTCCGGCGAGGGCTGCCTCGATGCCGATCAGGCTCGGGCATTCATAGGCGATGCGCCACGGGCGGCCCGCCTTCTCGAGGGCGTGGACCGCCCGATTGCGATAAAGGCAACCCTGCCGGAACGCGGCAAGGCTCGCCACGTCCTCGTCCGGCGTGAAGCCGGCCCCACAGACCCACACCAGCCGCTCCGGCCAGGCCGCGACAGCGGGACCGGAGCCCGGCTCGCGCTTGAGCAGCACCACATCGAGTTCCCCGCGCGCAAAGCCGGCGTCGAGGTCGCAGCTCAGCCCGCATTCCACCGCCAGCCGGACCCCGGGGCGCGTGCGGGCGAACTCCGCCACCACGGACGTCAGGGCCGCCAAAGCGAAATCGTCGGGAATGCCCAGCCGCACCACCCGCGCGGGGGCGACGCCCGACAAGGCGGCCCGCGCCTCCGCACCGAGCGCGAGAATGCGCCGCGCGTAGCCGAGCAGGCGCTCGCCTTCGGCCGTGAGGCTGACGCCCCGGGCGTCCCGGATCAGAAGCTGGTGGCCGAGCTGGTCTTCCAGCCGGCGCACCTGCTGGCTGACCGTGGACTGGGTGCGATGGACGCGCTCGCCGGCCCGCGTGAAGCCGCCCGCGTCCACCACGGAGACGAAGGCTTTCAGAAGATCCATATCCAGCATGGCGCACCGGCATCATTCGATTATCCACTAGCCAATATCAAATCATTCAATTTTTCAATATGCCGCGTGCGTGCTTCTCTGCGGTTCAGGAGATGTCATGACCGCCACGCCCCTTCCCATTGCCGCCACCACCCGCCGGACAGACGCGCTGCTGCCGCTGTTCATCGCGGCGTTCTGCATCATCTGGAGCTCGGCCTTCGCCGTGGCGAAGGTGGCGCTGGCGGATTGCCCGCCCCTGCTGCTGCTGTCCGCGCGCTTTCTGGTGGCCGGGCTGGTCGTGCTCGGCGGCTGCGCGCTGCTCCTGCCCGCCAGCCATTTCCGCCGGCTGGATCTGCGCGATGTCGCGGCGCTGTCGGCGATGGGGATTCTCAACAATGCGGTCTACCTGGGCCTCAGCTACGTGGGCATGACCCATGTGTCGTCCGGCTTCACCGCCGTCCTGGTCTCCGCCAATCCGCTGCTGACGGCGCTCGGCGCAGCGGTGCTGCTGGGCGAGCGGCTGACGGGGCGCAAACTGCTCGGGCTCGTCCTGGGCATGATCGGCGTGGCCATCGTGGTCCGCTCGCGGATCGTCTCCGGGCATGAGGATCCGCTCGGCACCGCCTATGTGGTCGGGGCCCTGATGGCGCTCACCGCCGCGACGCTCATGTTCAAGAAGGTACGCACCTCGGCATCCCTGTTCGTCGGCAGCGGCATCCAGTCTTTGGCGGGCGGGATTGCGCTGCTGCCGGTGGCGCTGTGGCGGGAGGACGTGGCGTCCATCCACCCCACGCTGTCGCTCGGCCTCTCTTTCGCCTGGCTGACGCTGGCGGGCTCGGTGGGCGCGTTCAGCCTGTGGTTCTTCATCCTCGGCCGCACCAGCGCCACCCGCGCGAGCGCCCTGCACTTCCTGATGCCGCCGCTCGGCCTCATGTTCGGCTGGCTGCTGCTGGGCGAGCCGGTGCCGCCGCTTGATCTCGTCGGCATCGTGCCCATTGCCCTGGGCATCCGCCTCGTCACCACGGCGCCGTCGCCTCAGAAACGGTAATAGGCGGCGAGGACCAGCCCGTTCTCCTGCGGCGCATTGCGGGCGAAGACCGTGCCGACCACGGACAGCTGCACGGTGATGGCCGCCGAGAGATCGTAGGCCGCGCCCATCTGGAGCTTGTAATACTCGTAGGAGTCGCCGAAGTACGGGCCGGTCCCCGCCCCTTCCGAGATCACGCTGAACGACTGGGCGAGGAGTTGCCAGCGCTCCACGACGCGCCAGCCCAGCGTGAGGTCGAGATGGAGCTCGTCCGGCGGCGGGCCGAAGCGCATGCGCTGGGCGAGCTGAACGTCGAGGAAGGCCGGCTTGCCGAACAGGGTGAACGCCACGCCATAGAGCAGGCGGAGGTCGAGCTCGGGATCCTCATAGCCCACGGCGGCGGCGCTCTGGGAATTGCCGGTACCCGAAAAGCGGCCCACCACCTGCGCCGACACCACGCTCGCCGCATCGCGCCACAGCCGCACCCGGGCGCCGAGGTCCTGATAGCCCGGCCCGGCATAGGAAGATGGTGACGGGTCGGCGAACGAGACGTTCAGGAATTGCGGCGCCGCGAGCAGGGTCAGCCAATCCGTGGCGCCATATTCGAAGACGAGGGTGACCTCCACCTTGTCATAGGGGCGGCTGGCGTAGAGATCGTAGGTGGGTCCGAACTCGGTCGCGGAATAGGTGGCCGAGCCTTGCAGGATGACCTGCCCGTGCCCCTCCTCCTGCGTCCAGGCACCGCCACGCGCCGACGGCGCACCGGCCAGCAGAAGCAAGGCGAACAGCACCAGCGCCGAGCCGAACCCGGGCCAATTCAGCGCCGTTCCGGCAAGATGGATTTTTCCGCGCAAGAGTCCCCAGGCGACAAGACATGCCCGCCCGGCAACGATCCGCCGCCTGAGATGATCCCCCATCCGCATGCCCCGACCCCATGCGGGTTGAAACTATACCTTAACGCAGCCGCAAGGGTATGCCTGACGTAAAGTGACCTTGCGTAAATTTCATCCAGCCTCGTCTTGCCGCCCCTTCGCGAACCCACCATATTGACGGCGAACGCGCAGGTCCGGCCTCGGCCGGTCTTGGGCGTTTGAGATTTCTTCAAGGGGAACGACGATGTCCGATTATGATCGCAACGTCGCCGGGCGTTGGAACCCGTCGGTGGCACGCTCGCAGGCCGCGATCGACCAGGGGCTGCGGACGTACATGCTCAGCGTGTACAACTACATGGCACTGGGCCTTGCCATCACGGGCGCGGCCGCGCTCGGCATTTACATGCTCTCGGTGACCACCGACCCGGCATTGGCCGCGGGGCGGATCGCTGGCGGCATCATGCTGACGCAGTTCGGCTACGCGCTGTTCGTGAGCCCGCTGAAGTGGGTGGTGATGCTCGCGCCTCTGGCGGCGGTCTTTTTCCTGAGCTTCCGCATCGAGCGCATGAGCGTCTCGGCCGCGCAGATCACGTTCTGGGTCTATGCGGCTCTGGTGGGCGTATCGCTCTCCACGATCTTCCTCGTGTACACCCACGAGAGCATCGTGCGGGTGTTCTTCATCACCGCGGCCTCGTTCGGAGCGCTGAGCCTCTACGGCTACACCACGCAGCGTGACCTCTCCGGCATGGGATCCTTCCTGATGATGGGCCTCTTCGGCATCATCATCGCGTCGGTGGTGAATATCTTCCTCGGCTCCTCGATGCTGCAGTTCATCGTGTCGGTCGTGGGCGTGCTGGTGTTCGCGGGCCTCACCGCCTACGACACCCAGCGCATCAAGGAGATGTATTTCGCCGGCGACGACGTCGCCGTGGCGGGCAAGAAGGCCATCATGGGCGCGCTCGCGCTCTACCTGGACTTCATCAACATGTTCATGATGCTGCTCCAGCTCTTCGGCGGCCGCAACAACGAGTGACGGCAGTCTGACAGGACCGGCCAGCAACGAGAAGGCCCCGGCACTGCCGGGGCCTTTTTTTGTTGGAAACGCAGAGAGAAAAGGCCTTCAGCCGCGGCCGATGAAGGGCATCTTGGTGGCCATCACCGTCATGAACTGCACGTTGGCATCCAGCGGCAGGCTGGCCATGTAGACGACGGCGCTCGCCACATGCGCCACATCCATCACCGGCTCCACCTTGATGGAGAGGTCGGCCTGCGGCACGCCCGCCTTCATCTTCTGCGCCATCGGCGTGTCGGCATTGCCGATGTCGATCTGCCCGCAGGCGATGTCATAGGCCCGCCCGTCCAGCGAGGTGGACTTGGTGAGGCCTGTGATGGCGTGCTTGGTGGAGGTGTAGGGCGCCGAGAACGGCCGTGGCGCGGTCGCCGAGATGGACCCGTTGTTGATGATGCGCCCGCCCCGCGGCTCCTGCGCCTTCATCACGCGGAACGCCTCCTGCGTGCAAAGGAACGGGCCGGTGAGATTGGTGGCGACCACCTGCTGCCATTGGGCGAAGGTGAGGTCTTCCAGCGGGATGGCCGGGGCGCCGGTGCCGGCGTTGTTGAACAGGAGGTCGACCCGCCCGAATTTTTCGACGGTGGCGGCGAAAAGCGCATGCACGGATTCAGGGTCCGTCACATCGGTCGTGACGGCCAGATGCGGCGCGCCGCCGAGGGCGGCCCCGGTTTCTTCGAGTGCATCCATGCGGCGCCCGGCGAGGGTGACGGCATAGCCGGCTTCCCCCAAGGCCACGGCGACCGCCCGTCCGACGCCCGACCCGGCGCCGGTTACGATGGCGACCTTTCTTCCTGCCTTGCTCATCATGTCCTCCCGGTTTTATCCGGGCGGTTCTAAATCGTTTTGAAGCCGGTCGACAAGGACGTTTGAACGGGTCGTGTGCCGGTCTCAATCCGGCGCGCGGGCGGCAAGGGCCTCGAAGTCGATATAGTGTCCCGCGCGGTCCCGCTTGGACGCGAGGTAGCGGACGTTTTCGGCGGTCGGACGGCCAAGAACCCGCTGGTCGGCCACCACATTCAGCCCCGCCGCTTTCAGAGCCTCGATCTTCTGCGGATTGTTGGTGAACACCCGCACGGCGGACACCCCAAGCTGGCGCAGCATGGCGGCGGCGAAATCGAACCGCCGCTGGTCGAGGTCGAAGCCGAGGGCGGCGTCAGCGTCGTAGGTGTCGTAGCCCTGCGCCTGCAAAGCGTAGGCGCGCATCTTGTTGGAGATGCCGTTGCCGCGCCCTTCCTGATCCAGATAGAGGAGAATGCCGCCGTCGGCCTCCGCCATGCGCCGGACGGTGTCCCGCAGCTGGTCTCCGCAATCGCATTTCAGCGAACCGAAAAGGTCGCCGGTCAGGCAGGCGGAATGGAGCCGCACCGCCACCGGCCGCGACAGGTCCGGGCGGCCGACGATGATCGCCACCTGATCCCGCAGCCCTTCGCCGCCTCGGAACACGACAAACTCCGTTTCCGGCGCCCCTTCGAGCGGCACCGGGGCGCGGCCCACGATGGCGAGACTGGCCACCTCGGCGGCCCGGAAGGACAGGATGTCGTCCACCGTGACGGTCAGCAGCCCCGCGGCCTTTTCTTCAGGGACCGCACAGGTCACCGCCGCCGGCAGGACAAGCGCTTGGGCCAGCAGTTCAAGCGCGGCGGCCTGGGCCGGCGTCGCAGGCGCGACAGGCGCATCGATGCGCGCATCGGGCTTGAGTGACAGATGGGCCACGCGCGCGGCATCGAGATGCGGCAGCACGACGGCGCCCGGCTGGACCCGTGGCGCGCCCATCTTGTTCAGTCGGGGCGCGGGAAGGACCAACGCCGCATCCGTGGCCCCCGCCTCGGCAAGCACGCCGGCCAGGACGGGATCGAACGCCTCGGCGGCGACGACGACGATGCGCGCGTCGCCCGAGGCGATCACAACGGCGCGAGCGGACCGCACCTCCGCCATCGCCCGCTCCATGGAAAGCCGACCCGCGTCCGGCGCAAACCCAAGACCCTCAACGATGGACGCCATTTTGACCTCTCACAGCGGGAATCGCGGCCGGCCGGCGGCGCGAACGATCTGTCGTATCGGCAGGAGCGTAACAAACGCCATGATGACGCGTTCCTGATCGAACAGATTGAATACGCCGCGTGAGGACCGATGGATGACACGACCCTGCGGCTCCGGTCGCACAAGCGAGTGAGCGAGAGCCCGGTGCAGGCAAATCTTCGACGGTCGGACGATCGCCCCTACGTCATCGCCCAGCTCGGCCAGTCCCTGGACGGCCGCATTGCCACCACCTCGGGCGATTCGAAATATATCAACGGCCCCCACGCGCTCGATCACCTGCATGCGCTGCGGGCCTCGGTGGATGCGGTCGTGGTCGGGGTGGGAACCGTCTGCGCCGACGATCCCCTGCTCACCGTTCGCCGCATCGCCGGCGTCAGTCCGGCGCGGGTGGTGATCGATCCATCGGGCCGTGTCGATCCCAATGCGCGGTGTTTCGCCGAGGACGGCATCCGCCGGCTGGTGTTGCGCCGGATGGCAGCGGGCGCTCCGCTTCCGACCGGCGTCGAAGTCGTACCGATGGCCGACCCGTCGGCCTTCGAGCCGTCTTCGATCCTCGAGGCGCTCAAGCAGCGTGGGCTCAGGCGGATTCTGGTGGAGGGTGGACCCACGACGCTCTCGGCTTTCCTCGAGGCCGGGCTCGTGGACGAGCTTCACGTTTTCGTGTCCCCCGTGATCCTCGGAGCCGGCCGCATCGGCTTGTCGCGCAAGGCGTGCGACACTCTGGCTCAAGCGTTGCGCCCGAAGGCGCAGGTGCATGTCTTCGCCGATGGCGATGTCCTGTTTCGTTGCGATCTGAAGGACAGCGTTCGCGAGGAAGGATCACGCGACCAGCCTTTGCCACCGGAGGTCCGAAACCCCGATGAACACCCTCTCCAACCCCGCGCCCTACGCGCCGCCGGCTAGGCTCATCCACTGGATCATGGCGGCCCTGGTGATCCTCGTGATCCCGCTGGGCTTCGCCATGATGAACATGGATTCGGGCCCGACCCAGGACCGCCTGTTCGACCTCCATCGCTCCATCGGCTTCACCATCCTCTGCCTGGCTGTCGTCCGGGTGGTGGTGCGCATCCTCAACCCCCCTCCACCCCCGCCTGAGACCATGGCCCGATCGCTCTGGATGGTGGCGAACGCCGTGCATTACGCGCTCTATGCGCTGATCTTCGTCATGCCCGTGCTCGGCTGGCTGGCATCCAATGCCTTCGGCAGCGCGGTCAGCATCTTTGGGCTGTTCACCCTGCCCAACATCGTCGCCAAGGACGATGCCCTGGCTGATCTGTTCGGCGCGTGGCACGTCCGCCTGGGCTTCCTGATGACCGCACTCGTGATCCTGCACGCCGGCGCCGGGCTGTGGCATGGTTTCGTGCGCCGAGACGGAGTTCTGTCGCGCATGTGGCCCGGTCTGTCGCGGTGATCGCGACGGCCTCGCCTGCGTTTCGGTGACGATCGGCGAGACTGAAAAAACCGTTCGGTTTCCGGCTCCTGTTGCCGTTGACATGCCGGCGAAGCACTTCTACCTCTTTAGACAGCCGGCCGGTTTGCAATGCATGACGGTCCCTCACAGGGACCGTTCATAGGGGATCAAATCGCATGGCCCTACGCGTGTCCGGAAAGAATCTCGACGTCGGCGAAGCTCTTCGCCAGCGTTTGACCGAGCGGGTCTCGGAAGTCCTCGGCAAATACTTTGATGGTGGCTGGTCAGGTCACGTCACCGTCACCCGGGACGGCTCCGGCTATCGCTCCGAATGCATGCTTCATCTCGATTCGGGCGTGAACCTTCAGGCGCACGGCAATGCGCAGGATCCGAACGCCTGCGCCGACGTCGCTGTGGAGAAGATCGAGAAGCGCCTGCGCCGATACAAGCAGCGTCTCAAGGATCGCCACGGTCATGGCAACGGCAATGCTGCCGAGCAGGCCGCCCAAAGCTACATCCTCAGCGCGGCGCCGGAGACGGAGGACGAGGACGAGCTCGTCGGCTGGAGCCCGACCGTCGTGGCCGAGCAGGTGACGCGCCTGCGGACGCTCTCGGTCGCCGATGCTGTGGTGGAACTGGACATTACTGGTGCCCCGGTCGTGGTGTTCCGCCATGCCGGCCATGGACGGGTCAGCGTCGTCTACCGCCGCCCGGACGGGCATGTGGGGTGGATCGATCCGGGTTCCGAGGAACTGCACTAGGTCACGCGCCGGGGAGCCTGTAGCAGGGCTCCCCGTTCGCGATGTTTGAAACCTCCCGCGGCGGTGCGAGAGACCGCCTCGGGGTAAGGCAATGCTCGGGGGGGCATGTCCTGACAGCTGCAGCGAGTAACCTGCGCGGATCGCTCCAGCCGGAAAGTGCGGGACGCAGATTTCACCCCGCCTCATTTCAGCGCGGCCGGCCCTGACTTGAGCCCGAGGCAGGTTAACGCTAGATGGAGGCCGCAATAACGACCTCCTGGAGGGGCAACCCTCCTGCGTTTTGGTGGGGACGGACCAATGCAGCGGCGCTTTGGGCGCTCCGCAGGCCTTGACCCGTTCCGCGCGTCCGCCGCTTCATGAGCCTCGGCCGCTCGCTCCAGGAACTTGATAGATGCCGCTCGCCGACCTCCTTGCCCCGGACGCAGTGTTTCCGATGCTGCGGGCGAGCAGCAAGAAACAGGCCCTGCAGGAGCTGTCCCACCACGCCGCCCTTCTGATGGGACGCGACCAGCGGGACATCTTCGACACCCTGCTGCAGCGGGAGCGGCTTGGCTCGACCGGTGTCGGCAACGGCATCGCCATCCCGCATGGAAAGCTGCCGGGCCTCACCAAGCTGTTCGGCTTGTTCGCTCGGCTGGAAAAGCCCATCGATTTCGAATCGCTGGACGGCGCGCCGGTAGATCTCGTGTTCCTGCTGCTCGCCCCCGAAGCGGCCGGCGCGGATCACCTCAAGGCGCTGGCCCGCGTCGCCCGGATGCTGCGCGATCCGGATGTTGTGGAAAAGCTTCGCGCCACGCGGGACGCTGGCGCAATGCACGCGCTGCTGACGGCGTCCTCCGCCTCCAACGCGGCCTGACCGCCGGCAAACAAAAGACGGCGTCCTCCGCCTCCAACGCGGCCTGACCGCCGGCAAACAAAAACCGGGCCGTCGCCGGCCCGGCTGAAACATCCGAAATTCTGCGTCGCCCGATCCTGCGCCTCAGTGGACGCTGACAGTCACCAGTTCGTGCTGCATGGCATTGGCCAGCGCGGCTTCGCGGCTGTCGGTCAGCATGATCGGCGTGCCATCGGCCGCGTGCAGCGTGAACAGGGTCATACCCGGCGCGATCTGCGGGGCCTGCGGGAACAGGGACGGTACATCCTCGGACTTGATGCTGCGCACATAGGCGATCTCACCGCCGCCAAGGACCGCCAGCGCTTCCGGCGTGATATCCGCCAGGACTTCGTTTTCCGTATCGTGGGTCATCAATCTACTCCTCTACTCCTGGCAAACGCGGCATCCCTCCCCTTCAGGAGCGGGAGACGATGTCGATGCGCTTGGCGTGGCGAGCAGGCTCGGGGCGAACCAGATCGACCGACAGGAGACCATGCTTCAGTTCGGCGCCCAGCACGTTCATGCCTTCTGCAAGCACGAAGGTGCGCTGGAACTGCCGGGCGGCGATCCCCCGGTGCAGGAAAATACGGCCCTGACCTTCCTCGACCTGCCGGCCCCGGATGGTCAGCTCCTTTTCTTCCAGCACGACCTCAAGCTGCTCCGCCGTGAAGCCCGCCACCGCCAGGGTGATCCTGAGGCGCAACGGCTCACCGGCGGCTTCGATCCTCTCCACATTGTAGGGAGGATACCCGTCCGTGCTCTTGGTCACCCGGTCGAGCGCCCGCTCGACCTCGTCGAACCCCAGGAGAAAGGGGGACGACAGGGAAGACATCCGCGACATCGGCCAAAGCCCTCGTCAAGCGACTTTGCATTGCCGGGCATGCACCTATCCGGCCATGCCCGCCGGAACCCTTGCGGCATCCCGACAGGCTGCATATGGGGGGCGCCCCCTGCCCCCGCAAGGCTCGACCTTCCGCTGGGCTCAGGCGGCGCGGCGGGGACCCACCGTCTGCCGTGGCGCGAAGCTGTCGGCGTCGGCGGCGTGCCATTCGGCCGCGTAGGGCGTCTCGTCCGGCGCGTCGAGCAGGATTCCGGCCTCCAGGAAGGTGTAGATACGGTCGAGCGCTTTCACCTCGATGGGGCTCACCCGGTGCCAGACGTGATGGGGCAGAAGGTCTCCCGGATGCTCCAGCCCGGCGGCCGCAACCAGTTCCGCCAGCGCATGAACCGTGTGCCGGTGAAAGCTCGCCACCCGCTCCGCCTTCTCGTCCACCACCAGACCGCGCTGGAGGTGGGGATCGTTGGTGGTCACACCCGTCGGGCAAGTGCCGGTGTGGCAGCGCATGGACATGACGCAGCCCAGCGAGAACATGAAAGCCCGGGCCGCGTTGCACCAGTCGGCGCCGATGGCCATGTTGGCGGCCATGGAGAAGCCGGACGTGACCTTGCCCGACGCGGCAAGGCGCACCTCCTGCCGCAGGCCAGTACCGACCAGCGCATTGCGCATGAGGATGAGGCCTTCCCGGAGCGGCATTCCCAGGTGATCGGCCAGCTCGTGCGGCGCGGCTCCGGTGCCCCCCTCGGCCCCGTCCACCACCACGAAATCCGGCTGGATGCCGGTCTTCACCATGGCCTTGGCGAGGGCGAACACCTCGCTGGGATGGCCGACGCACAGCTTTATGCCCACCGGCTTGCCGCCCGACAGTTCCCGCAGCTGCGCGATGAATTCCATCATCTGCGCCGGCGTCGAGAAGGCGGAGTGACGGGACGGCGAAATGCAGTCCTCGCCCAAGGGAATGCCGCGGATCTCCGCGATCTCCGGCGTCACCTTGGCGGCCGGCAGCACGCCGCCGTGACCCGGCTTGGCGCCTTGGGAAAGCTTGATTTCCACCATCTTGACCTGGGGGTCCGTGGCGCGCTCGGCGAAGCGCTCGGGCGAGAAGGTGCCGTCGCGGTTGCGGGCGCCGAAATAGCCGGAGCCCAGCTCCCACACGATGTCGCCGCCGTGGATGCGGTGATAGGGCGAGAGGCCGCCCTCGCCCGTGTCGTGATAGCAGCCGGCGCCCTTGGCACCGAGGTTCAGCGCCTCGATGGCATTGCGGCCCAGTGAGCCGAAGCTCATGGCGGAGACATTGAGAACCGATGCGGAATAAGGCTTTGCGCAAGCGCTGCCGCCCACCGTCACCCGGAACGGCTCGTGGGAAACCGGCGCGGGCGCGAGGGAGTGGGTCATCCACTCGTACTCGGCGGCATAGGTGTCGAGCTCGGTGCCGAAGGGCTGGCGGTCCTCCTCGTTCTTGGCCCGGGCGTAGATGACGGAGCGGTCCTCGCGGTTATAGGGCCGCCCGGACTGGTCATCCTCCATCAGATACTGGCGCAGATAGGGACGCAGCGCCTCGAAGATCCAGCGCACCGAACCGATGACCGGGTAGTTGCGCAGCAGCGAGTGCTCGGACTGGGTGACGTCGAAAATACCAACCAGAACAAGGGGAAAGAGGACGCAGAAGGCGATGAGCCACGCCTGGTGGGAGGTGAAGGAGAGGAGAAGGCAGGCGAGCGCGATCACTGTTACGGCGATGAACACGCCCCATCGCTTCAGCAACCCGCGCATGCTGGAGGACATGAACAGGCCGTCCGCGCCGCCTTCCGGCTGTGGGGCGGACTTGTATTCGGGCTTGGTGGCGACAGGCATGGGCGGACTCCTTCGCCGCCAAGCTAGTCGATTTGGCGTCGGAGGGGAGCACCGGCGCGATAAAATAACTACGTTGAATCAAGGACCTGAATGTGCAGTGCGGCATCCGCGGGGTGGGTCCCTGCCGCAGCGCACGCGCCTCAGGCCGTGGCGCTGGCGCGCGAGGCAAAGCTGTCCGCGAGGGCGCGCAGACGCACGATCTGGTCCGGCAGCTCGCGCCAGTAGCGGCGGTTCAGCTCCAGATTCACGATGGTGCCGGCCGGGAAGGCGCAGCGGCGGGTGACGAGATCCCAGTCGATGCCGCCCCAGCCGAGCGGGAGGTGGAGGTCCCCCTCGCCTAGGCCGGCCCGCTCGGCCTCGTCGATGGCCCAACTTTCCTGAGGCCTGCCAAAGCTTTCGTGGACATGGACATGGCGGGCGTAGGGCGCCAGAGCGGCGATTTCGACGGCGAAATCCACCCTTGCGTCGGTGGCCCGCAGGAGGGCGTGGCTGACGTCCAAAGTGGCGCGGACGTGGGGGTGATCGATGGCGTCCAGCTCCCCGGCGAGGCGCGACGGCAGCGCCGTCTCGCGCATGGTCTCGAAGCGGAAGATGTTTTCGACGCAAAGAGTTACGCCCACCGCCCCGGCCTTGTCGCCGGCCCGCAGCAGAGCGTTGCGCTGACGCTCATAGGCCACCGCCACATCATCGTCCCCCCGCACGCAACCGGAGTGGAGGACCAGGTGGGGGGCGGCTAATGAGCCGGCTATGGAGATCATGGCGTCCAGCAGGGCCTCGTGGCGGGGGAGGCGCTCCCTGGGGGACATCAGGTTGATGGCCAGCGGCCCATGGACGGTGTAGCCGAAGGGCCGGTCGCGGGTGGCGGCGACCAGCCGGTCAAGGCGGTCCTCGAGCACCCGCCCGTCCACCACGAGCGTCCAGGCGAAGGCGGGAAGCTCAACGAAATCAACGCCCAGACGCTCGGCCTCGTCGAGGGCGGCGGGGAGATCGTCGAACTCGGGCGATGCCGAGCGGATGGAATAGCCGATGCCGCGGATGGCGGGAAAAGGCGTGCGCGCGTCCATGAATTTATCCCCCCTCGCGATTTTCGAGGGAGACTAGCGCAGCCACATGAGGGGCCTGTGACGGGCAGCTGACACCCGAACCCTCAAGGCGATATCGGCACCGTTCGGGACGGGTTCAGGCGGGGTATCGATGCCGTTCGGCGCTGTCAGCCCCGAAAACCCCCTCTGATACCATGAGGATCGAGCCTGAGCTCAGACCGGCGGCTCGCCGCCCTCGGTCTCCTCGCGCACCTCGCGCCGGATGCGGATGCGGTCGCGGGAGCCGACGTTCAGCAGCTCGGCGGCGCGCCAGACGAGATTGTCCTCGAACTCGGAGAGGCCACCGTCCGCATAGGCCACCTCGAACATCATCTCGACGATGCGCAGGCGCCCTTCCTCGTCCAGCGCCCGGTTGAGCACGCTGGTGAAGGCGTAGAGGTCCACCGCCTCGGCGTCCTTGGCGATGGCGATCTCCACCAGCTGCTCGGTCTCGGCCTCGTCGAGGGCGAAGCGGCCGGCAAGGATGGTCTTGAGCACCGCCCGCTCTTCCGGCGTCACCGCCCCGTCGATGGACATGACATGCACCAGCAGGGCCGCGGCGGCGAGGCGATAGTCGGTCTCGTCGAAGGCGGCGGCCTCGCGCTGGCCTCCGGTGATGTCGGAGATGAAGTCGGAGAGGGTGCGGAACATGCCTCTAGATCCTGGGCTCGGGGCGGGGCTCGGGCTCCTTTCGCCTGTGCCATGCGAACCGCCACGGTGCAAGGCAGGAGAATGGCCCGATCGGCAGGAAGCCCCTCACGACCCCGGAAACAGCTCCACATGCGTCTGCCCCGTCCGGGCGAAATAGACGGCGCGGCGGCCGGGGAAGGAGACGATGTAGCCGGCGCAGCCGGCCGCCGCCGCCTTTTCGCAGAAGCCGCGATAGGTGTAGCCGGGCGCCTGCTGCTGGGCCTCGCGAATGGCGGCGGTGAGCCCGGCGTCGTCGAGGGCGGGGGCGATGGCGGTCGCCGCCTTGTGGGTGGGCAGTTCCAGGCTGTCGCCGCTCGGCAGGTAATAGGTGGCGGCGGCGCGGCGGAAGTCCACCGCATAGCCCTCGAAGCCGGCGGCGACGAGGGCCCCGACGATCGCGGGGAAGGTCGCGGTGTCGCTCTCGGCCGCGGCGAGGCAGGCCCGTGCGGCGGCGGTTTGCTCTTCGGTCATTTGGCCTCCTCTCGGGCAGTCATTCCACGGGAACGGCGGTCATTCGGCCGTGCTCGGCCACCCGCCGCAGAAGCTGCTCCAGCGTCTCCCGCTCGGCCGCCGTCAGGCAGTCGAAGAAGGCGGCATCGTTGGCATCGGCGAGGGCGGCAAGGTCCGGCACGAGCGCGCGGCCGGCCGCGGTGAGGGCCAATGTCTGGGCGCGGCCATCGCTGGCGCTGGCGGTGCGCACCAGCAGGGATTTGGCGATGAGGCGGTCGGCGAGGCGGGTGATGGCGCCGCGCGTCATGCCCATCTCCTCCGCGATGCGGCTGGGCGGGTGCGGCGCGCGGTCATAGAGCGCCCGCAGCAGGGCCCACTCGGCCACCGTCACGCCCCGCCCCGCCAGCCGGACCGAAAAGGCGTGGGAGACGTGGTTGGACACCCGCCTCAGCCAGAAGCCGAGATGGCGGGTGAGATCGGGGACCGGAGGGGCGGAAGCCATGGGCACCTCATTTGTTGACTAAGAAACTACCATTGAACTGGTTTCTTAGTCAACCATTCCAAGTTCTTCGCAGAAGCGTCCCCCGTCAGGGAACCGCGCGGCGCGGTTCGAGTTGATAGGCCAGCGGAGACAAGACTTAAGCCTCACGACTTCAACTTGTCTTTGCGCGCAGGCCAGTCGAGCCCGCGCACCATTTCAGGCATACGACGGCATAGCTTCGCGCGATAGCGCGCATGGCAAGTGCTTCGGTGCATCTTGAACAGGGCCATAGGGCTATAACCCGTTCCCACGAGGAGGATGACATGAAGATGATGCCGATCTACGCTGCGACCGCGGCTGTTCTTCTTTCCACCACCGCCATGGCGCAGACCGCGGCACCCTCCACCACCGCGCCTCAGGCGACCCCGGCCGCCCCGACCGGCACCATGGGCGCCGCCAGCAGTTCCGCCGCCACCGCCCCCACCTTCGTGACGCGCCAGATGGCCGACCAGCACATGGCGTCCAACCTCATCGGCACCGCCGTGCGCGGCCCGGCCGACGAGAACCTCGGCGAGATCAATGATCTCGTGATCGACCGCACGGGCAACGTGGCGGCCGTGGTGATCGGCGTCGGCGGCTTCCTCGGCATCGGCGAGAAGGACGTGGCGGTGCCGTTCCAGTCGGTCGAGGTCTCCCGCATGGACGGCAATAACCGTATGGTGCTGCGCAAGACCAAGGACGAGCTGAAGAACGCCCCGACCTTCACCGAGGCGGACGCCACCCCGGCCACCACCGGCAGCGTGAACAACAACAACCGTCCGGCCACCACCCCGCCAGCCACGGCTCCGGCCGCCCGCTGATCCCAATCGGCCTCCGGGGAGAGAGTGCTGTGATGGCCTCTCTCTCCGCAAGCCTCTGGAATTAAAGCACCTGCCGGTCCGGGCCCATGGCCCGGGCCGGCATCGTCACGTCCGGCGTCCCGGCCGGAGCAGAACGAACAGGGCCAGCGGCGGTTGATCCCGCGGCAGTTGCGGGGGCAATGTGGCGGCCCGATCGCCACAGGGAGCAGGGATGAACCTGGCCAGTCGAGGCCCCGCCGGCCTCCTTCTGAGAATTATCGCGGAGCCGCTGCCCCTCTGGTGGCGTCTCGCCTTCGCCGGCGCCGTCATCGGCGGGGCGCTGGCGATTCGTCTCGGCCTTCTCCTGTGGGTGATCGATTTCCCGCCCTACCTGTTCCAGCTGCCAGCGATCATCGTCGTGTCGCTGGTCAGCGGGCCGAAGATCGGTCTTGCCTCCATCGCGCTCGTTGCCGGCGTCAATGCGGCACTGCTGCCGGAAGCCGGCAACGGCGGCGCCGGCAGCTCGCCGCTGGCCTCTCTCCTCTCATTCGCCGTCAATGCCATCGCCGTCTGGGGCATCGCCTCCCTCGTGCGCACGGTCCTGCGCCGGCTGGAATCGGCCCATGCCGCTCTGCTGTCGGCGGCGAGCGAGCAGACCGCCGTGGTGGCGACGCTCGAGGCCCTGCTGGCCCACGCTCCCGTCGGCTTCGCCTTCTTCGACGCGCAGCAGCGCTTCATTCGCGTCAACGAGATGCTGGCCCGCATCGACGGCATCCCCGCCGGCGAGCATGCCGGGCGCTCCCTCACCGACATTCTGCCCCAGCTGGCCCAAGCTGTGACGCCATCGCTGGAGCGGGTGCTCGCCACCGGCGAGGTCATCGCCGACGTGGAGCTGGAAGGCGCGACGCCCGCCTTGCCGGGCATGTGGCGGCATTTCCTCGTCAGCTATTTTCCGGTGCGCACCAATGGCGCCGGCATCAGCCTCGTCGGCATGATCGTGGTGGAGATCACCGAGCGCAAACGCGCCGAGAAGGCCATCGCCGCCAGCGAGCAGCGCTACCGCCTGCTGGCCGAGGCGCTGCCGAAGATGGTGTGGACCTCCGCCCCCACCGGCTCAGGGGACTATTACAACCGCCGCTGGTCCGAATACACGGGCGTCGAGCCGCCGCCCGGCGAGGTGGTGGAGTGGCACGCCTTCCTCCATCCGGAAGAGAAGAGCGGCGTGATGGGCGCGTGGCACGCCAGCCTGTCCAGCGGCAATCCCTTCTCGCGCGAATGCCGCTTCCGCGCCAAGGACGGCAGCTACCGCTGGTTCCTGTGCCGCGCCGTGCCGGTGCGCGACGAAGACGGGCGCGTGGACCGTTGGTACGGCAGCTGCACCGACATCTCCGAGATCGTCGCCGCGCGCGAGGCGCTGTCGCGCACCAACGAGGACCTGGAGCGCCTCGCCGCCGCCCGCACCATGCAGCTCGCCGAGGCAAACTCGCTGCTCAAGCAGGAGATGGACGAGCGGCTGAGGGCCGAATCCCAGCTCCGGCAGGCGCAGAAGATGGAGGCGGTCGGCCAGCTCACCGGCGGCATCGCGCACGATTTCAACAATCTGCTGACCATCATCATCGGCAACATCGAGGCCGCCGAGCGCCGGGTGCCGTCCGATCCGAACGGCACCCGGACCCAGGAGATCAAGACCGAGGAAATCCGCCGCTTCCTCGACTACGGCCGGCAGGGCGCGCTCCGGGCGGCCGTCCTCACCCAGCGCCTGCTCGCCTTCTCCCGCCGCCAGCCGCTCGACCCGCGCCCGACCGACGCCAACCGCCTCGTCACCGGCATGTCCCACATGCTGCGCAGCGCGCTGGGCGAGCGGGTGATGGTGGAGACCGTGCTCGCCGGCGGGCTGTGGCGTACGGAGATCGACCACAACCAGCTGGAGAATGCCATCCTCAACCTCGCGGTGAACGCGCGCGACGCCATGATCGAGGGCGGCAAGCTCACCATCGAGACCGCCAACGCCTATCTGGACGAGGCCTATTGCGCCGCGCACGAGGACCTGTCGCCCGGCCAGTACGTGGCGATCTTCGTCACCGACACCGGCATGGGCATGTCGGAGGACGTCCGCGCCCGCGCCTTCGAGCCTTTCTTCACCACCAAGGGGCCGAAGGACGGGACCGGGCTCGGCCTCAGCCAGGTCTACGGCTTCGTGAAGCAGTCCGGCGGGCATGTGATGATCTATTCCGAGCGGGGCGAGGGCACCACGGTGAAACTCTACCTGCCGCGGCTGGAGGACGGCGCCGCCGCGGCCGAGCCCGCCCCCGCGCGCGCCGACACCGAGACCCGGACCGCCCCCGCCACCGTGCTGATGGTGGAGGATGACGACCAGCTCCGCGCCCTTGGCGCCGCCTCGCTCCGGGAGGCCGGACATACGGTGATCGAGGCGGCGGACGCCTCGGCCGCCCTCGACGCGGTGTCGCGCGGCGCCCGCCCGGACCTCCTCTTCACCGACGTGCGGCTCGGCGACGGGATGGATGGACGCGGCCTCGCCGACGCGATGAAGCGGCGGATGCCGCGCGCGCGGGTGCTGTTCACCACCGCCTACGCCCGCAACGCGGTGGTCCATCAGGGGCGGCTCGATCCGGGCATGAAGCTCCTGACCAAGCCCTACAGCCAGTCCGACATGGTCGCCAAGGTGAACGGAATGCTGGACGAACCCGCCCTCCGGGGGGCCGTCCTCCTGGTGGAGGACGAGCCCTTCGTCGCCATGGTGGCGAGCCAGATCCTGGAGGATCAGGGCTTCAAGGTCACCATCGCCTCCCACGGCGAGGCGGCGCTCGCGCACGCCCGCGCCGCCAGGACCGACATCGGCCGCGACGCGCTGGTGCTCGCCATCGTGGACATCGGCCTGCCGGACATGCGCGGCGACGAGGTGGTGCGCCGGCTGGGCGAGATCGCGCCCGACCTGCCGGTCATCGTCGCCTCGGGCTACGCGACGCAGGACCTGACCGGGCTGTTCGGCGATCGCTCGGACGTGGGCGTCATCTCCAAGCCCTACGACGGCGCGACGCTGGTGGCGGCGCTGGAGCGGCTCGGGTTCCGGATGGCGGAATAAAAGACGGCCCCTCAAAGCAAATGGCCGGGACGCGCCCGGCCATGACTTGGTTTCAAACGGGAGGGCCGGTCACATCGACCGGCTCCGGTCAGCGGCGCAGCAGGATCTGGCCGAGGATGACGCCGACGCCGGCGGCGATGGCGCAGGCGGTGATGGGCTGCTCGCGAATGCTCTCGCGCAGGGTCAGAACCTGCTCCTCGGCCCAGTCGCCCACCTCGCCGGCGGCGCTCTCGGCGTCACCCTTGGCACCCTTCACGGAATGCTTGGCGGTCTTGCCGAGGGTCTCCAGCAGCTTGGTGAAATCGGCCTTGAGCTGGTCGAGGTCAGACTTCACGTCGTGCAGGCTGGCCTCGGCGGCGGAGGCCGAGGAAGCGGCGGGGGATGTCACGATCTGCGGCTTGTCGACCATGGTTGTCTCCGGCAGGGTTTGTCACGAAGCGCGGTGGAGCTGGCGCCGGCCGGATGGCCGGAGGCGTCCCGCTCCGGGTCCGCTCGGGAGTGTAACGACCGACAGGGCAATTGCGTGCCCGGGAAAGTTCGTAGTCCGCGCGATTTCCGCGCAGATCTTCGTCAGGACCGCGCGCGCGGTCCTTCTCAGGCGCTGCGCGCGGTTTCCGGCTGGGCGCGGGCCTCGTGGAAGAACAGCGCCTGCGCCACCGTCGCCTTCACCGTCTCGGTGAGGAAGGGCTTGGTGATGAGATAGGTCGGCTCCGGCCGCTCGCCCGTGAGCAGGCGGTCCGGGAAGGCGGTGATGAAGATCACCGGCACGTTGAAGCTCGCGAGGATCTCCGTCACCGCCTCGATGCCGGACGAACCGTCGGCGAGCTGGATGTCGGCCAGCACCAGCCCGAAGTTTCCGCCCTGCGCCAGCTCCACCGCCTTGGAATGGGTGGGGGCGACGCCGATCACCTCGTGACCAAGCTCGGTGACGAGGGTCTTCAGATCGAGCGCAATCACCCACTCGTCCTCGATGATGAGCACGCGGGTGGCAAGCTGGCGGTCGATCTCCCGTTGCGCGGAGATCACCTGCGCCTCCACGTCGGAGAGGGTGGTGCCGAGGATGGTCGAGGCCTCGGCGAAGGAGAAGCCCTCCATGGCGGTCAGAAGCAGCGCCACGCGGGAGGACGGGTCCATGGCCTGAAGCCGGGCATCCGCCCGCGACGGCACCTGCCCGCCGGAGGACTGGCGGTTCCAGGTTTCGTGGAACGCCTTGTAGAGCGCGACGCGCGGCGAGACCGCCTGATCGACCGCGACCTTGCCGTCCAGGATCGCCTGCAGGGTGTTCTGCACCAGGAGGTCGCCGGCCGCCTGCGATCCCATCAGGGCGCGCGTATAGCGGCGCAGGAACGGGAGCTGCTTGATGAGCGGATTGGAAGCCATGCGGAATTTTCCCTGCCAAGCTGTACGGGACCAAGCGGATGGCCTTGTGAACCACCGTAGCCTGCGCCACCGTGGTTCGGGCCAACGTGGTTCGGGCCAAGTTGAAGCCAAACCCCGGTAACGCTTGCGTGCGCGACAAGTTCCACCCCGATGGAACCGGCCCGCCGCAAATCGCATTATAGTCCGAAGCGAGCCCTGCGGGAGCGGAACCTTGACCGCGACCGTAGCGGCATGCGGCATTCAAGGTGAACCCGCCGGGAGCGCAGGACGTTCCCTGGCAGAAGGAAAAGCGGCCGCTCGGGCGTCGGGGAAGGACCCCTTCTCGCGGTCTATCCTCCCGGTTGCGTGCTGGCGACAGCCAGTCCCCCGCGACCGTCGTCGCCGGGTCCGGTGGCGCCTCGCGGCGTCATTCGGGTCGGCGGTGCGGGCGTCAGGACAGGCTGCTTGCGTCGGGGTGCCGCCGCAGGCGACGCGGTGTGAGATATCGAGGGCGGGTCGGGTTGTGATCGGGCACGCCGTCGGGGCGGCGGCGCGTTGTACTGGTAAGGCGTTTTGGCGGAGCGGCGATGGATCTCGAACGGGCGCAGTCCGCCAAATCCCGCGAGGGGGGGGCGCGCGAAACGTCGCGCGAACGCCTGTGGCGGGGCGCTTCGGGCCGTGAAGCCGGCTCCGGCGACGCGGCGGGCGCGCGCGACGGTGCGCGCGACGGTGGCGGTCTGTTCGGCTCGGCCGGCGCCCGGCCGCGCACGCTGTTCGACAGCGTGCGCCGGCGCCTGATCCTGATGGTGCTCCTGGCCCTCGCCCCCATCGCCGCCCTCAACATCGTGCAGGGCGTGATGCAGCTGTCCGCCGCCGAGGAGGACGCCCGCCAGAACCTGCTGCGCCATGCTCTGGCCGCCGCCGCCGCCCAGCAGAACGTCATCGCCTCGGCGGAAAACGTGCTCTACGCGCTCCAGAACGTGGAAGAAGTGCGCAGCGCCGGCCCAAGCTGCCGGGCGACGCTGCGGGGCGCGACCATTTCCCTGCCCTTCGTGGCCAATATCGGTGTCATCGACGCCGCCGGCCGCGTCACCTGCTCCGCGCTACCCACCACCGATACCGACATGAGCGACGACGCCTGGTGGCTTTCGGCCGTCCGGCAGCCCGGCTTCAGCCTGTCGGGACGGGTGCGGAGCACCGCCGCCAACCGCGACGTGCTGGTGGGCCTCCTGCCCCTGCGCGATGCCTCGGGCCGGCTCGAGGGCGGCTTGGCGCTGGGCATCGAGATCGGCTGGCTGGACAATCTCCTGCGCCAGCAGGTGCCGCCAACCGATGGCGTGGTCGCGGTGTTCTCCGCGTCGGGCGAGGAGCTGGTCTCCAACTCGCGCACCCTCAGCGGCGCCTTGTTCCAGGCCGCCCCGTTCGCCACTCCGGACAACGCGCTCCGGGAAAGCACCGACCCATCGGGCCGGCGCTGGACCTATGCCACCACCCCCCTCGGGCGGGAGGGCATGGTGGTGGCCTATGCCTCCCCGTCCGACAGCCTGTTCGGCTGGACCCTGGTGACGGTGGCGGCGAGCTTCGCCTTGCCGGCGCTGGTGATGGTCGCCTCGCTCATCGCTTTGTGGGTGGCGGTGGACCGCATCGTGCTGCGCTGGCTGCTCTATCTGCGCCGGGTCACGGCGGTCTATGCGCAAGGGCACTACGGCTTCCGGCCGACGCGGCTCGATTCGGCGCCAAGCGAATTCCGCATGCTCGGTCAGTCGGTGGAGCACATGGCCTATGCCGTGCGGCAGCGGGATGCGCGCCTGCGCGAGAACCTCGCCGAGAAAACGGCGCTGGTGCGCGAGATCCACCACCGCATCAAGAACAGCCTGCAGGTGGTGGTGAGCCTGCTGTCGCTCTACGGCGGCGGTATTGGCAAGGGCGAGGACAGGAAGCGCTTCGACCAGCTGCGCACCCGCGTCAACACCCTCGCCCTGGTCCACCGCATCCTCTACGAGGCGAGCGACGGCTCCCAGGTGCGTCTCAGCGAACTGCTCGGGGAACTCGCCTCGCTGATCGAAGGCTCCTCCGACAAGCACCTGCGCTTGATGGTGGAGGCCGAGGAGACGCGGCTGCCCACCGACATGGCCGTTCCCCTCGCCCTGATGGTGGTGGAGCTGGTGCTCGGCCTGTCGCTCCGGCCCGGCAGCACCTCCCTCGGCGTGCTCATCACCGGCTCGGTGGAAGCCGATCGGCTGCGCCTCGTGCTCACCGGCGCCGCCGACGCGCCGGAGGAGCCGTCCGGCCTCGCCGGCGGTTTCGCCACCCAGCTCGGCGGTACCCTCACCCGCGACCACTCCGGCGACGCCCTGGTGATCGTCGGGGATTTCCCTTGTCCCTCAATCGCTTCCCCGGATACCACAGCGCCGGAGGGCGCCTCGCGCGCGTAGGCCCGTACGAAAGCGCGATTTCCTTGGAACCACAGCCCTTCCGGCTTCGTTACACCTTGGACCGTCCTGGCCATCCCACCGGCCGGAAGGCGGCCTATTGGCTTCAGTGCGGGCCGTTCGCGCTCCGGCACTCATCACCGGGCGAACCGGCCGGGTGCCGCAACCAGCGGCCGATCGCAGTCGGAGGAAAAGGGCACATGGACAAGGCGCGAACCAAGGGCACCTCCCAGCGCGGCTTTGCGGCGATGGACGCGGAAAAGCAGCGGGCCATCGCGCGCAAGGGGGGCGAGAGCGTCCCGGCCGAAAAGCGCAGCTTCTTCCAGAATCGCACGCTGGCTGCCGAGGCCGGTCGCAAGGGCGGCCAGAGCGTCGCCGACGAGCAGCGCAGCTTCTCGCGGGATCGCACCCTCGCCTCGCAGGCGGGGCAGAAGGGCGGCCAGAAGAGCGGCCAGACCACCGGCACTGGCAACGGCGGCGCCTGATCGCGCGGCCTCAGACAGGCTGAGGCCAGATTCGCCGTCCGCAGCGGTGCTGCGGGCGGGAACCGGAAGCGTAGCCGCAGCGTTATCTCAAGGTTACGCCAAAGCTGGCCCCTCGGGCTGAGCTTTGGTCCCCACCCGGCCGATGAAAGCCCGGGGCGGGCACGTCGCCACAAAAGTCACGATTGCCGGAAAGAATAGGCCGCCTGATGGACCTGCCCGCGCCGAGCGAAAGGACCCGCCAAGAGATGGATGCCGCCCTGCGCACGCAGGTGCTGGAGTTCCTTCCAGCGGTGCGCGCCTTCGCGCGATCGCTGACGCGCAATCGCACCGAGGCTGACGACCTTGTCCAGGAGACGCTGCTGAAAGCACTCTCCAACATCGACAAGTTCGATCCCGGCACCAACCTGCGCGCGTGGCTGTTCACCATCCTGCGCAACACCTACTACACCGAGATCCGCAAGCGCCGGCGCGAGAACGACGGCATGGCGGCCCTCGCCCAGCAGGATACCAACATCGGTCCGAGCCAGGAATGGTCGGCCACCCTCACCTCCCTGAAGGACGCCCTCGCCCGGCTGCCCGACGACCAGCGCGAGGCGCTGGTGCTGGTGGGCGCGGCGGGCCTTTCATACGAGGAGGCGGCGGAGGTCTGCGGCTGCGCGCTCGGCACCATCAAGAGCCGCGTCAACCGCGCCCGCGCCAAGCTTCTCGTGCTGATGGGCGCGGAAGCCACCGCCGACGTGGTGGAAGGCGACGCGGTCGCCATGTCCGCGGCGCGCAGCTAGCTCGGGGCCCGCGCGCGGCGCGGGTGCTTGACACGGGCGCCGGGGCGTCGCTTGGTTCGCCCATGACATCTTTCGCCCGGAAGGACGTCGCCCCGAACACAGCCGCCGAGGCGCGGCGCGAGGCGGACGAGCCCCATTCCCCCGTGGTGCGATTCGGTGCCGGTGCCCCGCTCAGGCTGGACGCGGGCGTCGAGCTGAACCACCTGCAGATCGGCTACCAGACCTACGGCGAGCCCAATGCCGCCGGCACCAATGCGGTGCTGGTGTGCCACGCGCTGACCGGCGACCAGCACGCCGCGAGCCTCAATCCCGTCACCGGCAAGCCCGGCTGGTGGGAGACCATGGTGGGTCCGGGCCGGCCCATCGATACCGAGCGCTTCTTCGTCATCTGCGCCAATGTGCTCGGTGGCTGCATGGGCACCACCGGCCCCGCCTCCACCAATCCCGCGACCGGGCGGCCCTACGGCCTCGACATGCCGCTCGTGACCATTCGCGACATGGTGAACGCGCAGGCCATGCTGCTCGACCATCTCGGCATCGAAAAGCTCCTGTGCGTGGCCGGCGGCTCCATGGGCGGCATGCAGGTGCTGCAATGGGCGGCGAGCTATCCCGAGCGGGTGTTCTCCGCCATGCCGATTGCCACCGGCGCGCGGCACTCGGCGCAGAATATCGCCTTCCACGAGGTGGGCCGGCAGGCGGTGATGGCCGATCCCGACTGGCAAGGCGGGCGCTATCTGGCGGAAGGGGTGACGCCCCATCGCGGGCTCGCGGTGGCGCGCATGGCGGCGCACATCACCTACATGTCCGACCAGTCGCTGCACAACAAGTTCGGCCGGCGGCTGCAGAACCGCGAGATGCCCACCTTCGGCTTCGACGCCGATTTCCAGGTGGAGAGCTATCTGCGCCACCAGGGCGAATCCTTCGTGCAGCGCTTCGATCCCAATTCCTATCTCTACGTGACGCGCGCCATGGACTATTTCGACCTCGCGGCAGACTACGGCGGCGTGCTGGCCAATGCCTTCCGCGGCTCGAAGACGCGCTTCTGCGTCGCCTCCTTCACCTCGGACTGGCTGTTTCCGACGGAAGATTCCCGCGCCATCGTGCATGCGCTGAACGCCTCGGGGGCCAGCGTCTCCTTCACCGAGATCGAGAGCGACAAGGGCCACGACGCCTTCCTTCTGGAGGAGCCGCAATTGTTCGCCATCGCCCGCGGCTTCCTCGACAGCGCGGCCCGCGCCCTTGGCCTGCCGGCCGGGAGGACCGCGTGAGCCTCGCCTTGCGCCAGCCGGTGCTGGATGAAGGCGCCGTCCGCGACCAGGGCGGGCGCGTCGATCTCGTGGTGGTGGCCGAGATGGTCGCCCCCGGCTCGCGCGTGCTCGATGTGGGCTCCGGCGACGGGGCGCTGCTGGAGCTTCTGGCCACCACCCGCAACTGCGATGCACGCGGCATCGAACTGTCGCGCGAGGGCGTCAACGCCGGCGTGGCGCGCGGCCTCGCCATCATCCAGGGCGACGCGGACGTGGACCTCGCCCACTATCCCGACGACGCCTTCGATTACGTCATCCTGTCCCAGACCCTCCAGGCCACCCGCCGGCCGCGCTGGGTGCTGGAACAGATGCTGCGCATCGGCCGCCGGGCGGTGGTGTCCTTCCCCAATTTCGGCCATTGGCGCTCGCGCCTCGACCTCTTGGTCAACGGCCGCATGCCGGTGACGGACAACATGCCCATCGCCTGGTACGAGACCCCCAACATCCACTTCTGCACCATCCGCGACTTCGTGGCCCTGGTGGAGGTGCTGGACGCGCGCATCGAAAAGGCCGTGGCGCTGGACTCATCCGGCCACCGCGTGCGCGTGACCATGCCGTGGTGGGTGTGGAATTTGCTCGGCGAGCAGGCGGTGTTTCTGCTGACGCGGGAGCGGTAGGGCGCCTCACTGCCAGCCCGAGTGATCGGCCACAGCCTCGATCTCATCGAGAACATCCCGCTCGGCGGCATCACCGGCGACCAGGGCCGACTGGCGGCGGCACTCCTCGGCGAAGCCCGGCTGGGAGGTGTCGGGCACCCACAGCCGCAGCGCGCGCAAACCCTTGCGACGCGCGGCGACCTTGGTCGCGGGCACCGTGCGGGCTTCGGCACGATTGATGCGGGCCATGAGCTTCACTCCTGATGGACGGAAATATGGCTTCCCGTCACCTTCACCGCAACCTCACCCCGCCGGCACGCCGCCCGGCACGAGCACCGGCTCCAGCGCCGGTTCGGCGATGCGGCTGGGGCGGCGGACGGCGACGGGGCGGTAGAGCTGCTTTGTGGCTTCCACCACCAGCACGCCGGAGAAGGGCAGCGACAGGCGGGCGCCGATGCGCTCCCAGGCCACCGCCGTATTCAGAAACCAGCGGCTCGGCGGCGCATAGAGCGCCTCGTCCCACCCCACGGGTGTGAACAGGGCTTCGCGCAGGAGGCTCACCACCTGTCCCCGCGAGAAGGGCCGGCCGTTGCCGAAAGGAGTGGTATCGAGCCGCGCCCAGACGCCCCGCCGGTTGGGCACCACCGCCAGAAGCCGCCCGCCCGGCGCCAGCACGCGCCAGACCTCGCGCAGCATCTCGGCGGCGTTGGGGGTCATCTCCAGCGCATGGACGATCACCACCCGGTCCATGCTGGAGGTGGGAAACGGCAGCAGCGTCTCGTCGGCGAGGGTGGCCAGCGTCGGCGCGGCGGAGGGCCAGCGCACCACCCCCTGCGCCGCCGGCATCACCGCGAGGCAGCGCTCGGCCTCCTCGCGGAACACGCCGAGATAGGGCGTCGGGTAGCCGAGCCCCAGCACCCGCATGCCGGCCACATTGTCGAAGCGGGCGCGGATGGCGCGGCCGAGCAGGCGGCGCGTCATGATTCCCACGGGCTGGGCGTAGAAATTGCGCAGGTCGACGACGTCGAGAAACATGCACCCTCGCTGTGGACAGCGGCCGGCCGGCCACACTTCCGCTCGCCCCCTTAATAGAGGATCATGCGCGCCGGGTCCGCAACCCGAGCCGTCAAGACCGTCCCCTCCCGGAGATCGACACAGTGCCGGCCGACATCCGCCTGATCCCCTGCCTCGGTGACAATTACGCCGTCCTCATCCACGATCCCGTCACCGAGGCCACGGCGGTGGTGGACGTGCCCGAGCCCGGCCCGGTGATGACGGCGCTGGAGAAGGAAGGCTGGACCCTCACCCATATCCTCGTGACCCACCACCACGCCGACCACACCCAGGGCATCCCGGCGGTGAAGGCGCGCTATGGCGCCACCGTGGTCGGCCCCAAGGCGGAGGCGGACCGCATCCCCGGCCTCGACGTGGCTGTGGTGGATGGTGATCCCGTCGCGGTGGGCTCGCTGGTGGGCCGCGTGCTGGAAACCCCCGGCCACACCGCCGGCCCGGCCTCCTATCTGTTCGAAGGCGAGAAGCTGCTGTTCGCGGGGGACACCCTGTTCACCCTCGGCTGCGGGCGGGCGCTGGAATGCGAGCCGCCGGTGCTGTGGCAGTCGCTGCAGCGGCTCCGGGTGCTGCCGGAAGACCTCGATGTCTATTCCGGCCACGAATACACGCTCGGCAACGGCCGCTTCGCCCTCTCGGTCGATCCGGACAATGAGGATCTCGCGGCCATGTATGCCAAGGCGCAGGAGCAGCGGGCCAAGGGCGAGCCGACCATGCCCTCGAAGCTCGGCGACGAGCTGAAGGCCAATCCCTTCCTGCGCGCGGACGATCCGGCCATGGCCGAGCGTCTGGACATGCCCGGCGCCGACCCGGCCGAGGTGTTCACCGCGCTGCGCGAGCGCAAGAACAGCTTCAAGGGCTGAGGCGATGGGGGACACGGACCGCGCCTCGCTCACCGCGGAGGCGGTGATCGCCCTGCTGGAGCTACAGCCTCACCCGGAAGGCGGGTTCTTTCGGGAAACGTTTCGCGAGACGGCACCGGATGGCGGGCGCGGTGCGTCCACGGCCATCTATTTCCTGCTGCGCGCGGGCGAGCGCTCCCACTGGCACAAGGTGGATGCGTCGGAAGTCTGGCACTGGCATGCCGGCGCGCCGCTGAGGCTGTCCATCGCCGCGGGCGGGGACCGGCGCGATCTTCTGCTCGGGCCGGATCTGGCAGCCGGGGAGCGGCCGCAGGGCGTTGTGCCGCCCTTCGCATGGCAGGCGGCCGAAAGCCTTGGCGCCTGGACGCTGGTCGGCTGCACCGTGGCGCCGGCCTTCGATTTCGCGGGATTTGAACTGGCTCCGCCGGGATGGGAGCCGGGCCAGCCCTAAGGCTCGCCCTCACACCATCGCGCAGAGGGCTTCCATGCGGGCGCACACATCGCCGAGGCTCGGCTTGTTGGCGCCGCTGCGCTCGGCCATGAGGAAATCGGCGAGATCGTCGGCTTCCTGCTGGCGCAGGAACTTCACCACGTCCTCGACGCTGGACACCCGCGTCTCAGCATCACCAATCACGATCCGCAGAGAGGTCGGGGTGTTCAGAGATCGGCTCTGGCCCATGGTCGTCTCCGTTCGTCGGCTACCACCTCCGCTGTGGAGGTCGGCATCATCAGCCGGATAGTCAACGCGGCCTTATGGCGGCGGTTCCCGGCCATGGCGCCATCGTGTGCGATTTTCCTCACGCGCCGTGGGCGATGAGATCGGGCAGGCGGCGGGTGAGGGTGCGCAGCACGCTTTGCGAACCCTTGGACATGATCTCGAACACGCCGTCATTGGCGCCGTCCGTGCCGAAACCGTCGTGGAAGAAGCGGAAATGGGTGCCGCCCGAGGGCGTGGGCGTCAGCGTCCAGGTCACCAGCGTGTCGATGTAATGGCCGAAGCCCTTCAGCTCCTCGTGCCCGCCCTTCCAGCTGAACGACAGCTCCTTTTCCGGAACGCAGCGCGTCACCTGGCACTGGAATTCGCCGTCCCACCGCTCGATGGGCCGGCCCCAGATGGTGAATTTGTGCCCTTCCAGCGGCTGGATGTCGTTGGGAAAGAACCACACCGCGAGCCATTCGGAATCGGTGATGGCGCGCCACACCACATCCACCGGCTGGTCGAACTCGGCTTCGGTGAGAATGGAGCGGGTTTCGACGACATCCGACATGGAAGGATCTCCAAAAGCCATCAATGAAACGGGCGCGCGGGCCTTTGGCTCGCGAAGCAAAAATCGGACCTCAGGCGGTTTGCGACACAGCTTCCCGCCCGTCGAGCGCATCGCCGAAGGCCTGCGCGAAGGCGATGCGATCGGCTTCCTGCGGGAAAAGAATGTCCGCGCTCCATTCCGTGGTGCGCGTGCCGCCCGGCCAGTCGCGCGGGGCGCGGTGCCAGGCGAGGGCCGGCCAGCGCGGATTACGCCGCGTCTCGCCGGCCTCATCGCGCCAGGCGGGGCGGCCGAGGGTGGCGGTGAGCCACGCCATCACCTCCGGCCCGACGGCGAGGGCGAAGGCGACGCCGTGACGGATGCTGCGCGGCGGGGCGCGCATCAGCGTCTGCCCGATCACCGCATAGGCCGGCGGGCCATCGTCCAGCGCCAGCTCGCGCATCACCAGCACCCGAAAGCCGCCCGCGATGGCCTCGGCCGGCACGGCGGCGATGGCGGTGGGATCGTCGCGGCGCATCAGGCGCTCCCCCTTGGCACCGTTCCTGCTACGCCCGGACGAAGCCGGTAACCGACGGAGGCGGCGTGACCAAGGCGGACTACATTCCCGAGTTGAGCGAGGTGCGCATGGAGCGCCGCGCGCCGGAGGCGCCGTTCCGGCTGGAAACGGAAGATCATGTCTATGTGCACGGATGCCTCCGGCAGGTGGAGGCGGCGTTCGGCCTCGATGCCTTCCCCGGCGTGCCGTTCGACGCCATATCCGGCCGCGCGCTGATCCAGCGTTTCATCGTGTGGTGGCGCACGCTGGAGCCGGAGACCCCGCAACAGGCGGAAGCCCACGCCCAGCTGCCCGGCGCCATCCGCCTGCTCGACACGGTGTCCGCCTTCCTCGAAGAGCGGGCCAGGCGCGGCTGAGCCGGCATCGTTCACGCCTCCGCCTTGGTGTCCTGCATCGCGCCCGGCTCGGGCGGGGCGCGGTCGGCGGCCTTGAGGGCATCGATGGCGGCGAACAGCGCCAGCCGCCCGTCCGCCTCCGCCGCCTCCGGCGTCGCGCCGATGCCGAGGCAGCCGGGCACATCCGGAAAGCGCACGGCAAACCCGCCGCCCTCCGCCTCCGGGAGCGGCGCGACCTGCGCGGGATAGGCGGCGAGGTCCACCGCGGTGCCCGGCGCCAGCGTGCGCAGGCGCACCGGCGCGGTGCCGTCATCCATGCGGTCCACCATGGCGACGAACGCCTTCACATGGGCGGCGCGGATGGGGGCCTTCATGGGCACGGCCACGCAGTCCGGCACGGCGGGGTGGATGAAGACCACATGGGTCCCCGTCACCTTCCGGAACTTGATGGCATATTGGGAGGCGATGATCTCCAGATCCGCCGGCCGCCGCTCCGCGCCGGGGCTGGCCCGCAGGGCCTCAAGCCGCTTGTTGTGCATGGCAATGAACCCATCAAAGAACGAGGCGTCGGAAAAAACGCGGCCACTGGAAAGGCTTCAGTGTAGGCCTGCCGCGAAAGGCGGCAAGGCGAAATGGTGGGCAGAGAGAGGTTGCCGGATACGCGTGTATCTTTAGATGGACTCGACTCAAGATTGTTTGCGCAGCTAAATGGCGCCTTGACGATGGGGGACAACTATGGACGCCGGGGCGCTCACGGAATTTCGGGAAAAGCTGGTCGAATTCGCCAGAAGGTCGGCCACCGCCGCCGTTCGGTGCGCGAATGAAGAATCCACCAAGATGTTTCTCGTTATACCGATGATCTCCTTCCTCGGTTACGATCACATGGACCCAAACGAGGTGTTTCCGGAGCACCATTGCGATTTCTCGGAGAAGTATAGAAACCGTGTCGACTTCGCGATCTTCAAGGCCGGAGAGCCGGTGATCGCCATAGAATCGAAGTCCGCCGGCGCGAGCGGGCTTCGGGACGACCGGGGCCAGCTGAGAAGCTATTTCAACGCCGCGAAGACGGTGAAGATGGGTATTCTCACGGACGGCCTCATCTGGGAATTCTATGCCGATTCCGACGAGCCCAACATGATGGACGCCAACCCCTTCCTGCGCTTCGACCTGCGGGACGTAGCGAAGGGCAAGGTGGACGATTCCGCGCTCGAAGGACTGCACAGCCTCAGGAAGGCGGTCTTCGACCCGGACAACATCGGGGCCGAGGCGAAGCGCAAGCACATCTACAATTCCGTGCTGGCGCAGGTTGCCACCATCTTTGCCGATCCGCCGGAGGAGTTCGCCCGGCCGCTGCTCAAGAAGGCCGGTATCGGCCATCTCTCCCAGAAGGCGCTGGATGAATACCGGCCAGTGATCCAGGCGGCGTTCCGGGAGTTCATCAACCGGCAGATCCTGCACCGGCTTGATCTACCGAAGCCGGACCAGCCTGCACCTGCGCCCGCCGCGCCTGCCGAGGCGCCGGCTCCCGCGGCCGACGCCATCGTCACCACCGAGCGCGAGCTGGAAGTCTTCCGGTGGACGCAGAAGCGCCTGGCCTTCCTCGTGCGGGACGATGCGCTCTTCGCCGAAATTGCGGCGGTTGACTACAAGGATTACCAAGGCAAGTTCGTCGTCTTCTACAAAATGGAGCGCAAGGGCCGGCTGTTCGAGTTCATCGAGAGCCGGACCAGCAATGGCCTGCGCTTCATCTTCCCGGAGGAGAGCGGACTCGCGCAGGCGGACATCACCGTGCAGTCTCTCGCCGAGATCGACGGCCCTCTGCTCAAGACCTTCTGCGCCCGCGTCGCAGCCATCGCCAAAAGCCCCCCCTCCGGTGCTCCGGCGGGCCCGGCTGCCGAGGCTTCGGCCGCCCGCTCAGCCTGAGCAGGCCCCCTCATCCGTCACGCGGCGCCGCCGCGTGCCACCTTCTCCCGCGAGGGGAGAAGGGAAGGACCGCTCTCGTCGGTCCAGATCTCCGAGAAATGGGCCACCCCCTCCCCTCGCGGGAGAGGGGACGGGGGTGAGGGGGTGGATTCGCGCTGACCCACTCCTGTCGGTCCCCCCCGTCCTTGCCTCCCCCGCCCGCGCAGGTGTAAGGCTCGATCCTCCCGCCCTTTTTCAGTCTGCCATTGCCCGTGTCCCTCACCGTCTGCACCTGGAACATCAATTCCGTCCGCATCCGCCTCGACATCGTGCGCGCCGCCCTGGAGCGGCTGCGGCCGGATGTGCTGTGCCTGCAGGAGACCAAGTGCCAGGACGACAAGTTTCCCCTGAACGCCATCCGCGATCTGGGCTTTCCCCACATCGCACTCAACGGGCAGAAGGGGTGGCATGGGGTGGCGACATTCTCGAAGCGGCCTTTCGCGCGCATTGAGAAGGGCGCCTTCTGCGGCAAGGGCGATGCCCGCCACATCGCGGTGACTCTGGACGGCGCGCACGCGCTCGGCAAACCCCTCACCATCCATAATTTCTACGTGCCGGCGGGCGGCGACATTCCGGACCCGGAGCTGAACCCCAAGTTCGCCCACAAGCTCGCCTTCCTCGACGAGGTGACGGCGTGGCCGACGCTGAAGGCCGACGCGGCCGGCGACGGGCACGCCATCGTGGTGGGCGACCTCAACATCGCCCCGCTCGAAACCGACGTGTGGAACCACAAGCAGCTGCTCACGGTGGTCAGCCACACGCCGGTGGAGGTGGAGCGGCTCGGCGCGTTCCAGGCCTCCGGCCCGTGGGTGGACGTGATGCGCCGCTTCGTGCCGCCGCAGGAGAAGCTGTTCACCTGGTGGAGCTACCGCTCGCCCGATTACACCGCGAACGATCGCGGCCGCCGGCTCGATCATGTGTGGGCGTCCGAAAGCCTCGCGCCCTCGGCCAGCGCCATGACCGTGCTGAAGGACGCGCGCGGCTGGGACAAGCCGTCCGATCATGTGCCGGTAGCGATGACGTTCGGGTAAGGACCTTCACCCGGACCCTTCGGCCGAGCCGCTCAGGGCTTGGTCGTGGCGGGCGGCGGAGCCGCCGGAGCCTCGGCCGGTCCGCCGAGGCCCGGAATGCCGAGGGCGGCGCCGATCTTGCCCTTGGGCACCTTCATCACCTGAATGCCGGCCGGCAGCTGGAACTGCGCCTGATCCTGCGGCGCGCGGGTGAGCGAGGTCGCCTCGAACACCGTGTGCTTCGCGCCCTTGATCTCCACTGTCGTGCGCAAGGCGATGCCGTCCGGCGTGATGCAGGCGGTGGTGGCGCCAAGGGCGGACTTCATCTGCGGATCGACCTTCCACACGTCGCAGGCCTCGCCCGCCACCGTATCCTCGCCCACCCTGAGGCCGGTGCCGGACAGGGCGCCGAGCACGTATTCGGGCGGCAGCTCGATCTCCACCGCCATGTTGGGCAGGTTGGGCGTGCGCACCACCATGCTGCGCGCCTTGAGATCGATGATGCCCACCATGCTGCCGGGGATGTTGGGCTTCTGGATCTCCACCCGCATGCGGCCCTGGCTGTGAGCGAGATCGAGGGTGCCGCCGCGTTTCAAATTGGCCTTCAGGGCAAAATCAGCGCTGGGCAGCGGCACCGGATCGGCACGCACGGGCGAGACCGGCGACAGCAGGGCGACCATGGTACCGGCCAGAATGGCGAAAGCCGGCCGCGCAATACCCGCGACTGCACGGCGGCCGCACCCGCCAGCCCGGCGCCGGTCATCCTGAGCCATCGGCAATTCCTCCGCCCCCGTCCCCTCATAGCAGATGGGCATGCCTGTTGGGCAAGGCATGTCGCACCGGCAGGCCGCGCGGGCGGCCCGAAGCACTCTGCCGAAGGTACCTTGATCGCCGATGCGACGGCGCACGGCTGGCGAAAACCGCGCTCGATCAAATATCGGGAGGGCCGGCTGTCGTAATGCCTTCTTGGAGGGGCGCGAGCATCACCCTTCAAACGAAGGGCCGACATCCCGGGGCGATTCGCCACAGGCGGGCGGCTCGGCAGGCGTTCGCGAAATGCGCCGGAAAGAAGCAGCGAGGCCGTGTAGAATGCCGCGAAAGGGAGGGCGCGCCAGGATGATGCCGGAAGGGCCCGCGCGGGCCGGCCGCGAGATGGAGTCTCGCGAGCAAGGGATGAGCGAGACGACGCGCGATCAGGAGAGGCCCGTGCGGGAGCGCCGGGCGTCGGAGCGACGTGCCCAGCCGGCGGGAACGTCCGGCCAGCCTTCGGTCGAGCCCGCTGTCCCGCCCGCTGCCCCCTCGCCTGCCCCGGCTCCAGCCGCGCCCGGCCCGGCCGCTCCCGCCCTCACGTCATCGACGCTCGCGCCCCCGCCCGAGCCCGCTCCACCGCCGGCTCCCTCCATTGCGCCGGCGGAGACGCCGCGCACGACCCAACCCTCCACCCCTCAGCCCTCCACCGCGCTGCCTTCCCCGCCGCCCGCCCCGGCCGTGCAGGCGGACCCCTTCCTTCCACCGGGCCGCATCGGGCGTTGGAGAATTGTGTGGCTCGCTGCCATCGCGGCGGCGGTCATCGGCGGGGCGGTGGCCGGCGCGGTCGATCCGGTGGTGGCGCTGCTGACGGCGGCGCTGCTGGTGGCGCTCGCCGTGTCGCTGCGGCCGGCGCCGCCGGCCCCGGTGCCGGTGGTGACACCCCTGCCAACCCCGCCCCCTCCGCCGCGGGACACGCAGGCCTGCGCGGTGGTGGCGGCGCTGCCCGAACCGGCGCTGCTGCTCTCCGCCGCCGGCAACATCATCACCGCCAACCAGCGCGTGGCCCTCGCCCTCGGCCCGACGCGGGTGGGCGATCCCCTGTCCTTCGTGGTGCGGGTGCCCGAGGTGCTGGACGCGGTGCGCGCGTCGGCGGCGGACGGGGTGCCCCGGCGGGTGGAATTCGCCGAGCGCATTCCCCTCGACCGCTGGCTGGAGGCGCATGTGGTGCCGCTCCGGCTGCACGTCTCGCCGGAGCGCGCGCCGGACGCGGTGCTGCTCACCTTCCGCGACCTCACCCAGCAGCGCCGGGTGGAGCAGATGCGGGCCGATTTCGTGGCCAACGCCAGCCACGAGCTGCGCACGCCGCTCGCCTCCCTCTCCGGTTTCATCGAGACGCTGCAAGGCCCGGCCCGCAACGATGCCCCCGCGCGCGAGCGTTTCCTCGCCATCATGGCGGCGCAGGCGCGGCGCATGTCGCGGCTCATCGACGACCTGCTCTCGCTGTCCCGCATCGAACTCAACGCCCACGTCCAGCCGCAGACCAAGGTGGACCTCGGCGCCATCCTCGCCCACGTCTGCGACACCCTCTCTCCGCTGGCCGGCGACCGGGGGGTGGAGCTGGAGCAGGTGCGCGAGGCCCCCGATCTGGAGGTTCTCGGCGACCGCGACGAGCTGATCCGCCTGTTCGAGAACCTCGTGGAAAACGCACTCAAGTACGGCGCCCCCGGAAAGAAGGTGCAGGTGCGCCTCGCCCGGGAGAACGGCACGGCCGTGGTGAGCGTGCGCGACTTCGGCCCCGGCATCCCGCCGGAGCACCTGCCCCGCCTCACCGAACGCTTCTATCGGGTGGACGTTGCGGCGAGCCGCGACCAGGGCGGTACAGGGCTGGGGCTCGCCATCGTCAAGCATATCGTGGCCCGCCACCGGGGCCGGTTGGGCGTGGAAAGCGAGCTGGGCGCGGGCGCAATCTTTTCCGTCCGCCTGGAAGCTTTGCCGAACCCGGAAAAAAGACTCGACAAGTCAACAGCGTAGTCTGTCATTTTCGTGTCATGGGCACGTCATAGAACCTTGGCGCGCCGGGGCTAAGAGTCCTGAGCCCAGTGTTGCCCCGGCGCCTGCCGCAGCGGCAACCGAATTGGCAAGGAGAATTATCGTGAAGCTCACCACCGCTCTCGGCGTGATCGCCGTAGCTGGCTCGCTGTTTGCCGGCGGCGCCTCCGCTGGCGACATCACCGGCGCAGGCGCGACCTTCCCCGCCCCCGTCTACCAGTCCTGGGCCGTTGCCTATAAGGAAAAGACCGGCACGGGCCTCAACTACCAGTCCATCGGCTCGGGCGCCGGCCAGACCCAGATCTTCAACCGCACCGTGGACTTCGGCGCGTCCGACGCCCCGGTCCAGACCGAGAAGCTCGCGCAGCAGAAGCTCCTCCAGTTCCCGGCCGTGATCGGCTCGGTGGTCGCCATCGTGAACCTCGACGGCATCGCCGCCAACCAGCTGAAGCTGACCGGCCCGGTGCTCGCCGACATCTATCTCGGCAAGATCACCAAGTGGAACGACAAGGCCATTGCCGACCTCAATCCCGGCCTCAACCTGCCGAACCTCGGCATCGTCCCCACCTACCGCTCTGACGGATCGGGCACCACCTTCGTGTTCGCCTCCTATCTCGCGGACGTGAGCCCCGAGTGGAAGTCGAAGGTCGGCGCCGCCACCTCCGTCTCCTGGCCGACGGGCGCCGGCGGGAAGGGCAATGAGGGCGTGTCCGGCACGGTGAAGAACACCAAGGGTGCTATCGGCTACGTCGAGTACATCTACGCCTCGGCCAACAACCTCGTCACCACCCAGCTCCAGAACAAGGCCGGCAAGTTCGTGTCGCCGACCGTTCCCGCCTTCCAGGCGGCTGCCGCCAATGCGGACTGGGCCGGCGCCAAGGACTTCGCCGCGTCCATGATCAACACCCCCGGTGATGCCACCTGGCCGATCACGTCCGCCACCTTCATCCTCCTCCCCAAGGAGCCGAAGTCGGCTGAGCAGGCGGCCGAGGTCATCAAGTTCTTTGACTGGGCCTTCGAGAATGGCGCCCCCATCGCCGAGAAGCTGCACTACATCCCGCTGCCGAAGGACGTGGCGGCCCGCGTGCGCGAAGCCTGGAAGACCGAGGTGAAGGTCGACGGCAAGGCCGTCTGGTCGAACTGAACGGGGCGTATCGCCCATTCTATGGAAACTGACGGGAGCGCCGCCTTCGGCGGCGCTCCTCTTGCCCGGCCGGGGTCCGGCCTAGAGTTTTTTTGAAGCGCGTGCGGGGGAAGGACCAGATGGACGCGACGATGAGTGGTACCGGCGCGGGCCCCAAGGGAGCCCTGGTCGCGCCGATCGGATCGGCAAAGGCGGTGGGACGCACCGCAGACGCCATCTTCGTGGGCCTCCTGTGGGGATGCGGCATCTTCGTGCTCGTCCTCCTCGGGCTTATCATCGCGATGCTCTTCGAGGGCGGGCTTCCGGCGTTCCATGCCTTCGGCCTCGACTTCCTTTGGAACTCCACCTGGAACCCGGTGACCGAGAATTTCGGCGCCCTGGTGATGATCTACGGCACGCTGTTCAGCGCCGTCATCGCCGTCATCATCGCGCTGCCGCTGTCCTTCGGCATCGCCTTCTTCCTCAGCGAGATTGCGCCCCAGCGCCTGCGCCGGCCCATCGGCGTGGCGATCCAGCTGCTCGCTGCGGTGCCCTCCATCATCTACGGCATGTGGGGCTTCTTCATCATATCGCCGCTCATGGCGGCCTATGTGCAGCCGCCGCTGATCGAGCTGTTCGGGCCGATCCCCGTCCTGGGCGCGCTGTTCCAGGGCCCCGCCCTCGGTGGCGGCATGCTCACCGCCGGCCTCATCATGGCGGTGATGATCCTGCCCTTCATCACGGCCATGTTCGTGGAGACGCTGGAATCGGTGCCGCCCATGCTGAAGGAATCGGCCTACGGCATCGGCGCGACCACTTACGAGGTCTACAAGAACGTCTCGATCCCCTACGGCCGCACGGCCATGGTCGGCGCCATCATGCTCGGACTCGGGCGCGCGCTCGGCGAGACCATGGCCGTGACTTTCGTGATCGGCAACGCGACGCGTCTCTCGGCCTCGCTGTTCGCGCCCGGCGCCACCATCGCCTCGACCATCGCCAATGAGTTCCCCGAGGCAGCGCAGGGCTCCCTGAAGCTCGACTCCCTCCTGGCGCTCGGCTTCATCCTGTTCGTCATCTCCTTCATCGTGCTGGCGCTCTCGCGCTTCCTCGTCCGATCCAACCTGAAGTCCTGAGGAGCGCACCAGCATGTCCTCCCTCGCCATCCGCCGCACAAAGGATCTCACGGTCAAGGCCGTCAGCACCGGCTTCGCGGTGTTCGCCTTGTTCCTTCTTGCCTGGATCCTGTTCACGCTGGTGCAGAAGGGCCTGCCGGCCTTGGGCACCAACGTCTTCACCCGCATCACCATGCCGCCGGGGCAAAACGGCGGCCTGCTGAACGCCATCGTCGGCTCGCTGATCCAGATCGGCATCGCGATGGCGATCGGCACCCCCATCGGCCTGCTGGCCGGTACGTTCCTGGCCGAGAACGGCAAGACCACGAAGGTTGGCCACGTCGCTCGCTTCGTGAACGACATCCTGCTCTCGGCGCCGTCCATCCTGGTCGGCCTGTTCGTCTACACGTTCCTTGTCTCGCCGCTGGGCGGCTTCTCCGGCTGGGCCGGTGCCATCGCCCTCGCCATCCTGGTGATCCCGGTGGTCGTCCGCACCACCGAGGACATGCTGAACCTCGTGCCGGTGGGCCTGCGTGAAGCCGCCTTCGCGCTCGGCGCGCCGCAGTGGAAGGTGGTGATGCTGATCACCTGGCGCGCGGCCCGCGCCGGCATCGTGACCGGCGTCCTGCTGGCCATCGCCCGCGCCGCCGGCGAGACCGCGCCGCTGCTGTTCACCTCGCTCGGCAACAACGCCATGTCCACGGACCTGTCGAAGCCGATGGCGAGCCTGCCCATCGCCATCTACCAGTTCGCCGGCAGCCCGTTCGACGACTGGGTGGCGCTCGCCTGGGCCGGCGCGCTGCTCATCACCGTGGGCGTGCTGGTGCTCAACGTGGCGTCCCGCCTGTTCCTGGCCCGCAGCCACTGATTTTAAGGCGCGGGCCAAGGCCCGCCGCCTCTCCGCCCTTTCCATTTCCTCCGAAGCACGGCCACAAGCCCAAGCGAGGACAAGATGACTTCAGCCGTCGACCCCACCTTCAATCTCGCCTCCGCCGTCGGCGCCAAGCCCGACGCGCCGTCGGCCCCCGCCAAGATCAAGGTGGAGAACCTGCAGTTCTACTACGGCAGCAATCATGCGCTCCGGAACATCAACTTCGAGGTTCCCGAGAAGCGCGTGACCGCCATGATCGGCCCCTCGGGCTGCGGCAAGTCCACGCTGCTGCGCGTGTTCAACCGCATGTTCGACCTCTACCCCGGCCAGCGCGCCGAGGGCGCGGTGCTGTTCGACGGCGTGAACATCGTCGGCAAGGAGCTGGACCCCACCATCGTGCGCACGCGCATCGGCATGGTGTTCCAGAAGCCGACGCCCTTCCCCATGTCGATCTATGACAACATCGCCTTCGGCGTGAAGCTGCACGAGAAGCTCTCCAAGTCGCAGATGGACGAGCGCGTGGAATGGTGCCTGCGCAAGGCCGCCATCTGGGACGAGACCAAGGACCGCCTGCACACCTCGGCGCTCGGCATGTCCGGCGGCCAGCAGCAGCGCCTGTGCATCGCCCGCACCATCGCGGTGAAGCCCGAGGTGATCCTGCTCGACGAGCCCACCTCGGCGCTGGACCCCATCTCCACCTCGAAGATCGAGGATCTGATCGACGAGCTGAAGCAGGAATTCACCATCGTCATCGTCACCCACAACATGCAGCAGGCCGCGCGCTGCGCCGACATGACCGCCTTCTTCTATCTGGGCGAGCTGATCGAGGTGGCCCCCTCCGACGTGATCTTCACCAATCCGAAGGAGATCAAGACGCGCGACTACATCACCGGCCGCTTCGGCTGACCGATTGAAGGATCACTGAGATGCCGGATCATATCGTTGCCTCCTTCGACCAGGAGCTGAAGGAAATCGGCCGCAAGGTCGTCGAGATGGGCGGACAGGCCGAGCGCCTGGTCGCCGACAGCGTCACATCCCTCATCCGCCGCGACAGCGCCCTCGCCCAGAAGGTGGTGCTGCTCGACGCCACCGTCGACCAGGTTCAGCGCGAGATCGAGGACCGGGCCATCCTGGTCATCGCCAAGCGCCAGCCGGTGGCCATCGACCTGCGCGAGATCGTCGCCGCGATCCGCATCGCCAACGACCTGGAGCGCATCGGCGACCTCGCCAAGAACGTCGGCAAGCGCGTCATCGCCATCGAGGGCGAGTATCATCCGGCCAAGCTCGTGCGCGGGGTGGAGCACATCTCCGACCTCGTGCTGGAGCAGCTGAAGGAAGTGCTCGACGCCTACGCCGCCCGCAACGACGCCAAGGCGGTGGAAGTGTGGGGCCGCGATGGCGCCATCGACACCATGTACACCTCGCTGTTCCGCGAGCTCCTCACCTACATGATGGAGGATCCGCGCAACATCTCGGTGTGCACGCACCTGCTGTTCTGCGCCAAGAACATCGAGCGCATCGGCGACCACGCGACCAATATCGCGGAGATCGTCCACTACATGGTCACGGGTCAGAACCTGCCGGAGACCCGCCCGAAGGCGGACGCCTCCAGCGACACCACCCTGCCCTTCCCGGGCCGCACCACAACCGTTCAGAGCTGATCCAACAGACCTGAAGACGGGGCGCGGAGCCCCGATAGTGACGGATAGACCAAAGTGCCGGCGCGTATTCTGATCGTCGAGGACGAAGAGCCGTTGACCCTCCTGCTCCGGTACAATCTGGAGTCGGAGGGCTACGGCGTCGAAAGCGTGGGACGCGGCGACGAGGCCGAGACCCGGCTGCGGGAGAGCGTGCCGGATCTCATCATCCTCGACTGGATGCTGCCCGGCCTCTCCGGCATCGAATTGTGCCGGCGGCTGCGCACCCGGCCGGAAACCGAGCGCCTGCCCGTCATCATGCTCACCGCCCGCGGCGAGGAGACCGAGCGGGTGCGCGGCCTCGCCACCGGCGCCGACGATTATGTGGTGAAGCCCTTCTCCGTGCCCGAGCTGCTCGCCCGCGTGCGCGCCCTGCTGCGCCGGGCCAAGCCCGAGCATGTGGCGACGCTCCTGCGCGCCGGCGACATCGAACTCGACCGCGAGACGCACCGGGTGCACCGCGCCGGCCGCGAGATCCATCTCGGCCCCACCGAGTTCCGCCTGCTGGAATTCCTGATGCAGAGCCCCGGCCGCGTCTTCTCCCGCGAGCAATTGCTCGACGGCGTATGGGGCCAGGACGTCTATATCGACGAGCGCACGGTGGACGTTCACGTCGGCCGCCTGCGCAAGGCCATCAACCGCGGCCGCCAGTCCGACCCCATCCGCACCGTGCGCGGCGCCGGCTATTCCTTCAACGAGATGTTCGCCCGCGCGCATTGAGCGTTGCTTCCGCTCAGGCGCCGCGCGGGCTTTTGGGGCGTTGTCTTCGCTCAGGCGCCGCGCGGGCTTTTTGAGGCTCCGACCTCTCCAATTGAGCGCCGTCATCTCCCGGCTCGGCCGGGGGATCCACGCGTCCGCTCGTCCGGCTGCACCGAAAATCGGGCACCCCTCCAGCCGAGAAGTGGATCGCCCGCACGAGGCGGGCGATGACGGGGCGGAAGATTAAGAGCGCGCGGCGACGGCCATACGGCCCGCCCCCTCACCCCGTCCGCACCCCGATCAGCCCCAGCGCCTGCTTCGCCGCGCGCTCGCCGGAGAGCCAGGCGCCGCCGACCGTGCCCCAGAGGGTCTCGTGGGTATGCTCGCCGGCGAAGACGAGGCGTCCGCCGACCGTGTCGGTGAAGGCGCGGCGCATGTTGCCGAACCCTGGCAGCGCGCAGGAGAAGGCCCCCAGCGCCCACGGCTCCTTGCTCCAGCGGGTGGCGAACACCTTGCCGACGCGCGCGCCGGCATCCGCGCCGAACTCGCGGGTCAGCGCCGCCTTCACGAAGGACGCGGCGGCCTCGGGCGGGCTATCGGCGAGGCCGGCCGCCACGGCGCCGCCCACCTCCAGGCTGTAGAGATCGCTGCCGCCGATGCGGGCGCGCAGCGCATAGGCGCGCGGGCTGTCGGCACGGAAATAGATCAGCTCGTCGGCGCCCAGGTTGCCGGGATTGCGCGGCAGGCGGAAGCCGATGTGGTCGAACGCCCCAAGGGTGATCTTCTCCACTGCCGTGCGGTAGCGCGGGGGAAAGGTGGGGCCGATGCGCAGCTTGCCGGCAGCGATGACGCTGGGCGGCACGGCGACGATCACCGTGCGGCCGGTGACGGTGCCCTTGTTGGTCTGCACCGAGACCAGGCGGGGGCTGAGATCGATGGACCGCGCCACCACTTCGAGGCGCACCGTGAGCGGCCGCGCGAGCTGCGCCACCAGCGTGCCGACGCCCTGCCGGCAGATGTCCTCGCTCTCGCGTTCGTCGGCGCGGGAGACATCCACGGTGGAGACCTGATCGAGCTCCTTGGCGCAGGTGAACGGGCCGAGCACGAAGCGCGCGCTGTCCCCCCACGGCCCGAGGTCCGGCAGCGCGCGGGCGGCAGCCATGTCCCGGTTGGCGTCACCGGCGGCGACGATGGCCCGCTCGCCCCGGCGCACCGTGGCGATGAAATCCTCATAATCGGCATCGCCCGCCTCGCGCCCGCCGACATAGAGCCGGCCGCCGTCCGGCGCGCGATAGATGTCGAGCCCCTCGGCCCGGCCGAAGGCGGCCATGGGGCGGGCCGCCGGCATGTTGAGACGGGCGGACCCGAGATCGAACGGCACGCCGAACTGGGTGGTGTCCGTGATCGTGCGCCCGCCCACCTGCTTGCCGGCCTCGAGCAGCACATAGCTGCGTCCGGCCTCGGCGACACGGCGGGCGGCGGCGATGCCGGCCGCGCCCGCGCCGATGATGATGACGTCCGCCTCGGTCTGCTGGCCGAGCGCGCGGGTGGTGGCAAGGCTCAGGCCCGCGATCGGCGCGGCCGCCAGCGCGGCACCGCGCAGGATGAGCGCGCGTCGGGAAAGGGAAAGGCGATCGGGTCCGGTCACGGCGGGGACGCTACCATGGGGCGCTGAGCGGGGCGAGGGGGCGTGGGAACCGCCTTTTGCCCGTCGCTGTCATCGCCCGCCTTGTGCGGGCGATCCACGGCGCCGCGGGAGGGGTGCCGGGAAAACCGTGCAACCGGACGAGTGGTTGGGTGGATCGCCCGCACAAGGCGGGCGATGACGGCCCTCGGAAGATGGCGCGCGCGAAAAATTCACGAGCGCCTGCGTCTTTGACATCTGTCGGGCTCCAACCTTCGCAAAATTGTAAGCCGGCATGTGGATAAAGGGGCGCGCGAACGGGCCGCCCCGCTCGCGCTCAGGAAGGGCGGGGAGACCCATGAAGGATCCGGTTCAGAAGACCATCGGCTACAGGCTCACCCACACCGCGCGCCTGCAGAAGGCGCTGTCGGCCCGCCTCCTCGCCGGCCTCGGGCTGTTTCCCGGTCAGGAATCCGTGCTGAAGCTCCTGTGCGAGGCGGACGGCCGCACCATGGGCGATCTCGCCTCGGCGCTGCGCGTGCGCCCGCCCACCGCCTCCAAGACCATCGCCCGGCTGACGACGCAGGGCCTCGTGGAGCGCCGCGCCACCGATGGCGACGGCCGGCTCGTGCGCGTTTTCCTCACCGAGGCGGGACGCGACCGCGGCGCCTCCATCGATCACGTGTGGGACCAGCTGGAGGCCGAGATGGTGGTCGGCCTCGACAGCAAGGAGAAGAAGCGCCTGCGCAAACTCCTGCGCAAGGTGGAGAAGAACCTCGCCCTGCGCCTCGGCGCCGACGGCGGCCTCGATGACGAGGCCGAGCCTGGAGACGAGGACGAGGACGCCTGAGCGGCGCCCCTCTCCGCCCGCGCCGCGCGCCCTGTTCGCCTGGTCCGCCTTGCACGGGACGCATGGAGGGCTGCGCGCTCATGCGCCCCCGCGCCCTTTCCTCCCGATCCATCCCGCGCTATGCGTGGGGGGATTGGTTTTCAATCGATTAAGCCATACCGGCACAACCGCCGCGCCAACGGCAGAAACTTAGGACAGCCGGCCGGAGCCGGCGCCGCACCGGGGGAAACATGTCCAACGCCATCGATCTGAAGGACCGCTTCGCCATCGTCACCGGCGGCGCGCAGGGCATCGGCCGCGCCGTGGTGGAGCGCTTTCTCGCCTCTGGCGCCCGCGTCGCCATCTTCGATCGCGACAGCGCCCTTGTGGTGAAGACCGCCGATGATCTCGGCCGCGCCCGCGTCATGCCCGTGACCGTGGACGTGAGCAGCCTCGCCGACGTGGAGCGCGCGGTGGCCGAGGTGCATGCCGAATTCGGCCGCATCGACATCCTCGTCAACAATGCCGGCGTCGCCGGAGCGAACCACAAGACGTGGGACTATCCCGAAGCGGAATGGAAGAAGGTGATGGCCATCAATCTCGACGGCCCCTTCTTCTGCTGCCGCACCGTGGCCCCGCACATGATCGCGCAGAGATACGGGCGCATCGTCAACGTGGCCTCCATCGCCGGCAAGGAAGGCAATCCCAACGCCTCGGCCTATTCTGCCTCGAAGGCGGGGGTGATCGCGCTCACCAAGTCGCTGGGCAAGGAGCTGGCCGAATTCGACATCGCGGTGAACTGCGTGACGCCCGCCGCCGCGCGCACCGCCATCTTCGACCAGATGAGCCAGCAGCACATCGACTACATGCTCTCCAAGATCCCGCGCGGACGCTTCGTGCAGGTCGATGAGGTGGCGGCGACCATCGCGTTCGCCGCCTCGGCGGACTGCTCCTTCACCACGGGCGCGGTGTTCGATCTCTCCGGCGGCCGCGCCACCTACTGAGGATCGCCATGCGCGCGCCGGGAGACACCCACG